>JAJTDP010000075.1 GCA_021300455.1 Sediminibacterium sp.
AGTACAATTTTATTATGCACCGCCCATTCGATAATATCCCTTTTTTTATTATCATGCGCTATTAACGCAATTTTTTTTCTTTTTTCTAGTTTTCTAATGGATGAGATGGTTTAATTTTAATGGTTTATTCTTGTACCCCTTTTGCTATAATTGGAACCGCAACTAAGATAATTAAAATAATGGTTGTAGGGAATTGAAACAATTTAAGTACTAAAAATAATATGAATAAAAAAAGAGGATAAGCAAAAAGCAACACAGAGAATAATACAGAATCAAAGAACACGGTATTATTTGTTTTTTTCGCTACAAAATTTGTAATGAGTTTATAAAAAGGCTTGTGTAATTTATATAACAAGTGGTTTTTATTAAATTTTGTTGGGATGGTTGGAATTAAAATATTGTCTTTAAGTTGATCGAAAACTATTTTATTAAAAAGCACACGGTCTCTGCTATTTTGAATCTCTGGAACTGTTGTCATTTCTGAAACAACAAGGTTAACTATTTTTCCAATACCCCTAAACTGATTGAAGGCGATTCCTGCTATATGAATAGTTGGGTTTATATTTTGTTTTTGAATGCCCTCTAAAATTCTAGCAGTACCTTTTTTAAAAGGTTGTAATTCATTACTATTAACACAAATGCCCTCTATAAAAATTAATACCGCATTACCATTGCTTAATAATTGGATTGATCTACTAAACGCATAATCATTTAAATGTAAAAACTCCTTTCCCTCTCTTAGCCTATACACGGGAATCATATTTAATGATTCTAATAAAAAGCGGTGAATTGGTTTTTTAAACGCATCCCCTCTTGCTAAAAAATATACCCTTCTTTTATAATAAGATCCAATAATTAAAGCATCTAAAAAAGAATTTGGATGGTTTGCTATAATTAATAATGGCCCTTTTGTTTTAAAAAGGCGTTTATTTTTAAGGTGTATCTTATTACAGAATAACCATAATCCCGCTTGTATTAATATTTTTAATAATTGCACCACCCTATAAATATAAAAAAACCGCATCACAAATGATGCGGTCATTACCTACTAACCTTAAAAAAACACTTTTATATAGACTATTGTGCAGCAGCGGCTTCTACTTTTGCTGCTATTTTAGCTCTAATTTTAGCTTCGATTTCATTTGCCATTTCAGGATTATCGTGAAGAATTGTTTTAACTGAATCACGTCCTTGGCCTAATTTATTTCCTTCATAACTAAACCAGCTTCCGCTTTTATTAATTATTTCTAACTCAACACCCATATCTATAATTTCTCCAATTTTACTTATTCCTTCTCCAAAAATAATTTCAAATTCTGCGGCTCTAAATGGAGGGGCTACTTTATTTTTAACCACTTTTACTTTAACCCTGTTTCCTATTGCTTCATCACCATCTTTAATTTGTGCCATTCTTCTAATATCTAATCTTACAGAAGCATAGAATTTCAAAGCATTACCACCAGTTGTTGTTTCAGGATTACCAAACATCACACCAATTTTTTCACGTAACTGATTGATAAAAATACAAACCGTCCCTGTTTTATTAATTGTTGCAGTTAATTTTCTTAATGCTTGTGACATTAATCTTGCATGTAATCCCATTTTTGAATCACCCATTTCACCTTCTAATTCACTCTTAGGAACCAATGCGGCAACAGAATCAATTACCACTACATCAATTGCTCCTGATAAAATCAAACGATCTGCGATCTCTAAAGCTTGCTCTCCATAATCTGGTTGAGAAACTAATAGATTATCCACATCAACACCTAGGCGTTTAGCATAAGCACTATCAAATGCATGTTCTGCATCGATAATTGCACACATACCACCTTTCTTTTGTGCTTCTGCAATTACATGGATAGCCACAGTCGTTTTACCAGAAGATTCAGGTCCATATATTTCAATAATTCTTCCTTTTGGTAAACCACCTATTCCTAACGCAGTGTCTAAACCAATTGATCCTGTAGAAATAACTTCTTGAGGCTCTTGACTGCGCTCATTCATCATCATTACACTTCCTTTGCCATAATCTTTATCGATTTTATCGATTGTTAACTTAAGGGCTTTTAATTTTTCTGCGTTACTCATAGCTTGTCGTTTTATGTTTTCGTTTAAATAGAATGTGAAGATAGGGATAAAATGTGAATAAACTAAAATATTTAGTAATATTTTACTAATTTGATTAGTTATTTTTTAAATCTTCATTTAATTTAATGTAAAACATTGATTTTTAATTATTTATAATATTTTTTAATTTAGTAATAAATTTAGTATTTATTGCTAATTCTTTTTAAAGTATTTATCTTCTGGTTTAAATAGGTGTTTCATAGTATCGAATAAAAGTAGTTTATTTTTAAATAATCATTCAAAAAGCAAATGTGTATTACGACCGTAGTATTCTTTTATAATACATTTATATAAATCAACTAATACTATTACGGCTGTTAATATCTTAATAACTAAGTTATCCACGTCTAAATTTATTTTTTTAGAGCTTATTTAGTACAATTTAAGGCTTTCGAATCCCCATATTATAACTCTTATATTTTTTTTAATGCATATATAATTTTTAAAGTTTTTTCAATAAACACAGTTTATCCACTGTTAATTAACGGGTATAAGTTGACCTTAATTTTCACTAAAAACTACTTATTTATAATACCAAATCTGGTTATTCCATTTTTATACCCAATTTTTTATACAAAAATGGCGCTTATCCACTGTTTTTTTATTTATCCACTAAGCCTTTGTGTATTTTATTAAGGATTCAAATGAATTTCGTTCATATAATATACTAAATTTGCTGCCTATATAATTATAAGATACATATGTCTATTATTCAGAACATTCGTGATAAAGGTGCTTGGATCATCTATAAAATCAATTTCGAAGAGAAATTAGAAATGCAAGTACAAAACTATGCATCTCAAGGCGTTAAGCGTGAACAATTAATTGGTTTCTTATGGAATCAAGAAATTGATCGTATTTTATATATTAAAGAAGAAGAAGCTTTAGGAATCACAGTTGGTAATAAAGAAATTACTGATGTTTTGTTTGGTACAGAATCTCCATTTAGACAAGAATTTACAGATCCTAATACTGGAGAATTTAGAGTGAACGATGCTAAACAGGCGATTGCGCAAGTGAAAAAAAGCAAGAATCAAGAACAAATTAATCAAATCGAAAAGATGTATATCGAGCCATCTATCGAAAATAGATTAAGAAATAAATACCAAGCACTTATTGTAAAAGGAGTTCAGCTTCCATCATGGATGGTTCAAAAACAATACAACGAATCAAATAGTATTGCAAGTATTGATATTGTAGGTATTCCTTATGCTAGTATTTCTGATAGTACAATTAAAGTAACAGATGATGAAGTTGCTAGCTATATTAAAGAAAACGCAGCAGCTTTCCAGGTTGAAGAAGCTTCAAAGACAATTAATTTTGTTGGCTTTTCTGCAGCACCCACCAGTGCTGACTCTACGAGTGTTTTAAATACAATTACAGCATTAAAAGCAGATTTCCAAGCAGCCCCTGATGCTGCAGCTTTTTTAAACAAAGCGGGATCTGATTTACCTTTTTATAATAGCTATATAAGCGGGAAGTCTTTACAGGTGCCAAATAAAGAAGCCATTTTAGCTGCTGGAGTTGGAAACACTTATGGCCCTTATGTAGATGGTAAAAACTATACGATTGCAAAAGTGATAGGTGTTAAACAATGGCCAGACAGCGCAAGTGTTAGACACATACTAATAGCTACTGCTGGACAAAATGGACAAATTATTCGTGACGATAGTGCCGCTAAGAAATTAATTGATAGTATTAAGACTGCAATAGCTGGTGGCGCTTCTTTTGATGAAATGGTTTTAAAATATTCAGATGATGCGGGCAGTAAAGAAAAGGGTGGTAAATACGAAATGTTCCCACAAGCACAAATGGTAGGCCCTTTTAATGATTTTTCTTTTGATAATACCGTTGGTTCAAAAGGTGTTGTAAAAACAGACTTTGGATACCATTATATAGAAGTATTAAAACAAACTCCAAGAAGCCCTGCTTATAAAATTGCTTATTTATCTAAAGCAATTCTACCTAGTAGCGAAACTATTGGTGTAGCGT
>JAJTDP010000047.1 GCA_021300455.1 Sediminibacterium sp.
CTGATATTAATAGAAGTAATAATAAATTAGAGATACCTAATTAATTTGAAATAAAAATAAATAGATTATTGCTACGAGTGAACATCGAGCTCTAGCGTAAATAAAGTTGTAAATACGAACGTTAAAAAGTCAGCATGTCTGAGCACGAAGTGCGAGTTCTGACTTTTAGTTTGGATTTACAACTTTTAGCGTTAAAGAGCGAGTTGGGAACGAGAAGCAGTATCTATTTATAATATATCAAATAAGATTAAGGCTTCTTAACCTGTATGATAAACTTCTCTTCAAAATAAGCTTCTTGAAAAATGTCATGAATGGACATCATTTTAGGACGCAGTCCACTTTCAAAAATTTCTTGGTGCAAGTCTCCACCTTTTAAACAAATCAAAGCATTGGCTTGATCGGGTTTTTTATGTAATATTGGTCCGGCCCATTTCCATAAATCTTTTAAAGGTGCCACGGCGCGACTAATGGCGTAATCGAATTTTTTATTCTTAATTTCTTCTACACGCGTATGTTTAGTGGTAATATTTTTAATATCCGCTATTTCACAAACGGCGTCTACCACTTTTAATTTTTTGGCAATACTATCTACTGCTAAAAACTGCACCTCTGGAAAAAAGATAGCCAGAGGCACGCAGGGGAAACCGCCCCCGCATCCAATATCAATTACTTGAGTGCCTTTATCCCATTCTGCAATAGCTGCAATACTTAATGAATGTAAAATATGATGCAAGTAAATATGATCAATGTCTTTTCTAGAGATAACATTAATTTGACTATTCCACTCTTTGTAAGCAGGCTCAAGTGCTTCGAATTGACTTAATTGCTTAGGTGTGAAATCGGCAAAGTATTTGGTAATTAGTTCCAATTTTTCTGTGGGGCTTTCCATACACTAGGCAAGGTAAATAAATAATAGAAGATAGACCAAAAATCAAATAAAATAAACCAAGGCCATAGGTCTAGCTCATTTAGTTTTTTCATAGTGCTTCTTAATATTGTTCCTTGTATTAGCATTCTAGCACCCCACAAGGAACCTAAAAGTATATACTCTTTGGTTAGTACAATGGCGGCAATTAAAATGGGATATACTAAAAACTGACTAATAGCATAAAAAGCAAGTAGGGTAGCATGAGATAATTTATAATACTTACTGGTGGTATAGTGTCTGTATTTTTGACTCATCCAATCATGCAAGCTAGTCTTTGGTTCACTTAAAGTATGAGCGTCTTTATCAATGACTATGGCAGTATTGTGTTTATTGGCTACTTGGTTAATAAATAAATCGTCGTCGCCACTAGGCATTTGATTAATGGAAGAGAAACCCTTATTACGAATAAAGACCTCTTTTTTATAAGATAAATTTCTTCCCACACCCATGTATGGCATGCCTGCTAAGGCATAAGAAAAGTATTGTAAGGCAGTTTGAAAAGTTTCAAAACGAATGAGTTTATTAATTAAACCTGGCTTCTTTTTATAAGCGCCATAACCTAATACAATTTCAATACCCTCATCATAACCATCCTGCATAAGTCGCATCCAATGTTCACTTGCAGGAACGCAGTCGGCATCTGTCAATAATAAAGTTTCATTTTTAGCCGACTTAATACCAATAGACAAAGGAAATTTTTTCCCATTAATCATTTTAGCTTCTTGAGAAAGTAAAACCGGATTTAAATTTTTAAAAGATTTTTTAAACTCTTCTAATAAATATTTTGTTTCATCTTCTGAATTATCATTCACTAAAACTACTTCGTGCGTAGTATTATACTGCTGTACTAAAACACCCGGTAAATTATTGGCTAAATTAGCGGCTTCATCTCTTGCACAAATCACCACCGAAATGGGGTGTTCCATATTTGTTGCTTTAGTAGGTTTCTTATAAATAGCTAATCTCAAAAAGAAGTATAGGTAATAAAAAAGCTGCAAGGCAATGACGCCTATAAAAATGCCTATCAATATATTTGATAGTGGTAGGTTAGTTAACATGTTACAAAAGTATAGCATGCGCCTTCAACTACTTCAGTCGGAGATTGAATGTGGAAAAATAGCCCATTTGACCTTACCTTTGCGCCATGGCGGCACTTCAATTTAACTTAGCACATCAAAGCAAAATAGGGGCATCAAGGGCAGGAACTATTACCACCGACCATGGAGAAATCCAGACCCCTATATTCATGCCTGTTGGAACTATTGGTTCTGTAAAGGCAGTTACACAACAGCAACTTAAAAAAGATATCAACGCGCAAATTATTTTAGGCAATACCTATCATCTTTATTTACGTCCAGGAACAGAAGTAATGGAGGCTGCTGGTGGCTTACACCGTTTTATGGGTTGGGATCGACCTATCTTAACTGATAGCGGGGGCTACCAAGTTTTTTCATTGGCATCGAATAGAAAAATTAAACCAGAGGGCGTTTTATTTCAATCGCATATTGATGGCAGCAAGCACTTGTTTAATCCTGAAAAAGTAATGGATATTCAAAGAAGTATTGGTGCAGATATTATTATGGCTTTTGATGAATGTCCTCCGTATCCTAGCGAATATGAATATGTGCAAAAAAGTATGGATCTAACCCATTTGTGGTTGGATAAATGTTTTAATAGATTAGCTGAAACACCCGATTTATATGGCCATACGCAAAACTTATTTCCCATAGTGCAAGGAGGTACTTATGCAGATTTAAGAAAAGCATCTTGCGAATATATTAGTTCAAAAAATGCAGTGGGTAATGCCATTGGCGGATTAAGTGTGGGAGAGTCGGAGCAAGAATTATATGATTTTACACAATTATGTTGTGAAAATTTACCAGTAAATAAGCCAAGGTATTTAATGGGTGTGGGTACGCCTTGGAATATTTCAGAAGCCATTGATTTATACAATTAGCCAGTATTCAGAATCTATCTTTTTATCTTTGGTTAGTGGGGCAGGCAAGAGAACATATTATTGCAGGCGATTATACTAGTTGGAAAAAAACAATGGTGGCACAAATAAGCAAACGATTATAAAGCCCTTTAATAAAATTATAAAAAGCAATCAAAACATCATTTGAAAAAATTAGACTGGTACATATTAAATAAGTTTTTAAAAGTTTTCTTTTTCTCTATCTTTTTATTTGCTGTCATTGCAGTCGTTATTGATGGAAGTGAAAAGACGGATGATTTTGTACGCTCTGGTTTTTCTGCATCAGAAATTTTCACCCATTACTATATAGGTTTCATTCCGCATATCATTGCACTACTTTTTCCTTTATTTGTTTTTATAGCCGTTATATTTTTTACTTCCAAAATGGCAGGGCAAACTGAAATCATTGCCATACTCGCTAGCGGTACATCTTACAATAGATGGTTAAGACCCTATTTGATTGGGGGTGTGTTCTTAGGTTTATTTTTATGGATATTGAATTTGTATTTTATACCGAAGGCCAATATTATCAGAGGAAGTTTTGAAGCTGCCTATGTCGATTCTCATTCAAGTTACAACGCATTAATACAAGGTTCCACCGATATTTATTTTAAGGTAGACTCCTTTACTTACGCTGGTATTTATGGATACGATACAGCAGCTAAAAGAGGAAATAACTTTTTCATCTATAAAGTAGAGGGGGATAAGGTAAATTATAATTTAAGAGCGGAAACCATTTTATGGGATACTGCCTCAAAGCAATGGTTATTAAATGAAGTGATAGAAAGAGAAGTTTATAATAATAGAGAGAAGCTGAATTATGTTTCGGCTATGCATACAAACTTTGGATTTATGCCCTTGGATTTAGAAAAAGATAAATACACTAAGGATAAGTTAACCACCCCACAACTAATCAAACAAATCAAATTGGAAGAAATTAGAGGGTCGGAGGTATTAAACGAACTACGTATTGAAAGATATAGGAGGGATGCCACCCCCATTACAGTATTATTATTAACACTTATTGGAGCCATAATTGCGGGCCATAAAGTAAGGGGTGGATCTGGCTCTCACCTAGCACTAGGCTTCATTATAGCAGCTGTTTTCATTATTACCGATAGGTTCTCCACTATCTTCTCCACCAAGGGCAATTTACCCCCCTTATTGGCTGCCTGGATACCCAATATTATTTTTGTGTTTGTGGTCTATTATTTATACAAAAAAGCAGCTAAGTAAACCTTTTTTTAAGTTAACTTTGTGCCGAAATTTAAAAGTTTTTCAATCACAATATTTAGGTTATGGAAGAAATTAAAGACAAGTTTAGCGTTAAAGCCACAGCTGCTGTTTTGGAGATTAAAGAATTAATCAAAGAACATGGCGATAAAAAAATTGGTGAAGTAACCTTAGCGCAGGCTTATCAAGGTATGCGTGGTATCACTGGACTTGTTACAGAAACAAGTTTATTAGATGCACAAGAAGGAATTCGTTTCAGAGGTTTTAGCATTCCTGAATTACAAGCAAAATTGCCAAAAGCACCAAATGGTGATGAGCCCTTACCTGAAGGTTTGTTTTATTTAATGATGATTGGAGAATTACCGGTGGAGAGAGATGTTAAAAAAGTTACGAGTAATTGGCAAAGAAGAAGTCATGTGCCTACACACGTATTTGATGTAATAGATGCCTTTCCTATAAACAGTCATCCAATGACTATGTATGTTGCAGCGGTAATGGCTTTGCAAACAGAATCTAAATTTGCACAAGCCTATGCCAAGGGAGTTAATAAAAAAGACTACTGGCAATATACTTACGACGACTCAATGGATTTAATTGCGCGTTTACCAAGAATAGCAGCTTATATCTATAGAAGAAAATACAAGAACAACGAACATATTCACCCGAACGGTTTATTAGACTGGGCAGGTAATTTAGCTTATATGATGGGCTTTGAAGATGAAAGCACTAAAGAATTAATGAGATTATACATGACCATTCATGCCGACCATGAAGGAGGAAATGTATCTGCACATACTACACATATAGTTGGCTCTGCCTTAAGCGATCCTTATTTAAGTTATGCTGCAGGTATGAATGGATTAGCAGGTCCTTTGCATGGTTTAGCCAATCAAGAAGTGATCAAATGGATTTTAGAAATGCAAGAAGCCATTGGAACTGATGAACCAACTGCTGTTCAAATTGCTGACTATGTTAAAAAAACATTAGCGGAAGGAAAAGTAGTTCCAGGCTATGGCCATGCGGTATTAAGAAAAACCGATCCTCGTTTCACCGCACAAATGGAATTTGGTAAAAAATATTTACCTGACGATAAACTAGTGAATACAGTTTGGAAAATTTATGAAACCGTGCCACCTATTTTAGAGTCATTAGGAAAAGTAAAAAATCCTTGGCCGAATGTGGATGCACATAGTGGTGCTTTATTAGTACATTATGGTATTGTTGAATACGAATTTTATACAGTCTTATTTGCAGTAAGTAGAGCCTTAGGAGTTTTGGCAAGTTTAACATGGGATCGTGCATTAGGTTTCCCATTAGAGCGTCCAAAATCGGTTACCACAGAAGCAGTTAAACTTTGGTTAGACGGTAAAGGAGAAATTTAAACATTTGAGCTTAGTTTTGCACCCTTCAGGGGAATTAGCTCAGTTGGTAGAGCGCTTGCATGGCATGCAAGAGGTCAGCGGTTCGACCCCGCTATTCTCCACATTTTAATTTATTTATTTCAATGCCTTTTATATTCAGGCTTTCTTTTATTCTTCTATTTTCAAGTATTTCTATTTTTTCAATGGGTCAACAGCAGGCGCTTTTAATTAAAGTTGTAGATGCTAAAAATAATCCTGTGGGCTTTGCGAATATTTCTATTCTACTTAAAATAGATAGTATCAAAATCGCTAATGCAATTACCGATAGTATTGGTATTACTAAAATAAAGCTAGCCCCCAAAAATGCTTACATCATTAGCGTGTCGGCCATAGGGTATAAAAAATTCAGCAAAGATTATTTTATCAATGAACAATCCTCAATAGCAATTAAACTTACTGAAGACCCTACTCAATTAAATGAAGTGGTGGTAAGATCAACCAAGGCCTTGATTCGTCAAGAAGATGACAAGTCGGTGGTGGATCCAGAGCCATTGGCAGCGAGTTCAACCAATGCGTATGAAACGGTGGAGAAAGTACCAGGTGTTTTTATTGATCAAGATGGTAATATATATTTAAATGGACTCTCTCCTGCAGGGGTGCAAATTAATGGACGTGATTTAAGAATGAGCGCATCGGATATTGCCATTTTATTAAAAAGTTTACCACCTAATGCCATTCAAAAAATTGAACTGATAAGAACACCTTCTGCGAAGTACGATGCCTCGGGTGGAGGAGGACTGGTGAACATCGTTTTAATGAAAGGGGTGAAAATTGGTTTAAATGGCTCGGTGAATTCAGGATTTGCACAAGGTGTATACGGTAATCAATTCATAGGATTTAATTTGAATAATAATAACGATAAATTAAGTTCTTATGTAAACGCGCAGTATAGTAATAACAATAACTATACAATTACCAATTCAGATAGAATACTTTCCATTGATTCTATATTAAGACAGGAAGCAAGAGCAGTCTCGCCTAATCAATCTGTGAATTTGGGTTATGGCTTTGGAAAAACATTTAAAGAAAAATGGGAGCTCAACTATGATGGCAGAATGAGTCAAAATAAATTTGACAATACGACTAAAAGTGAATCTTATTTGCTTCAATTATCTACTAATCAAAGTACAGGAAATTTACAAACGAATCTAAACAATAAGGGTACAAATAATTTTATCAATCAATCGCTTAGGGCAAAATTAAAATTAGACACCGTGGGTGGAGAATGGGTAAATGACGTATCTTTTAATTTTTCCAATAGTAGCACCGATCAAAATTATACTAATATATTATTCTCAAGAAATACCAGTACGGGTGGTGAGGGTAATTTTGGCAATGACAGAAATTTTTTCACCTATCAGTCCGATCTTAGAAAAAAAATAAGTGGCATTACAATAGAATCGGGTATTAAAACTTCGATTTTAAACTTTAATAATAAATCTAATTATACTAAAAATAATGGTGGTATCATAACACCGGATCCTTTTCGTACCAGCAGCTTTAATTATAAAGAGCAAATTAATGCAGCTTATTTACAAGGTTCTAAAACATGGGGTCCAATTGTTTTAAAAGTAGGTTCAAGACTTGAGCAAACCATCATGCAGGGGCATCAATTTATTCCTAAAGACACTACTTTTTCAGTGAATAGAACTGACGCTTTTCCTTATGTATATTTGAGTAGAAAAATATTGATGATTATGAGCTATGAACTGCGAGGTTTTTTAGTGTACCGAAAAACCATTAGCAGACCTTCTTATGATTATCTAAATCCATTTGCAAAATACATTGACCCATTTTTATATGAAGTGGGTAACCCCAATTTAAAACCTCAATTCACCAATAACTATGAGGCCAATATTAGTGTTGATGACAAACCATTATTTGCCTTTGGGGTAAATGAAACCACTGATATCTTTACCAATGTAGTGTATCAGTCTGCTACCAATAGACAAGTGAGTTACCGCACTTATGATAATTTAGGAAAAAGTAGAGAAACTTATTTTAGAGTTATTGGAGTCATTCCTCCAGGAAAAAAGTTTTTTGCAGTACTAGGTACTCAGTATAACAGAAATGACTATAATGGATTTTACGAAGGCAAGCCAATTATTTTTAATAGAGGTACATGGTCTGTATTTACTTTTCAATCGCTTAAGCTAGATGGCTTATCAACCATGACACTGAATGGTTTTTGGAGATTCAAAGGCCAACAACAATTTTATGAATTATCCGATTTCGGCACTTTGAATGCCACTATTAACAGACAATTTTTAAAGAAAAAATTAACCATTACGGCTAGCTATAATGACTTTTTATTTACCAATAAAAATAATTTTATATTAAATCAGGGAACGCAGAATGCAACAGGGTATAGGGAGTCAGATACAAGAAGGTTGGGCCTTTCGCTGCGATATAATTTTGGTATCAAGCCCAAAGAGAATAAAATGGATATGCTAGATCAAGGCAATACTGAAAGAAACTAGTAAATAAAGTTTACGTATTCAAATTATAAGACTTAGCTCTATAAAAAAGCCTTAAAAACTAATAAAATTCGTGTAACGTATGTGTATAATATACATATAACGATACTTACTTAGTGTATATATTACACTAGATAAAAAAAATGTTAAAAAAAAGTGGGTTAAAGACTTGTTGATGTTAAGAAACTGTTATATTATTGGGTTACGATTGTATTAAATTTTAAAATCAAACCCGAAGACTATGCGAAAATTTCTAGGTTTATTAATGGTTCCTCTGCTACTATGGGGCTTTATTGCTTCTGCGCAAACAAGAACCATCAAAGGACAAGTAGTTTCAGCCACAGACGGCAAAGCCGTTGCTGGTGCTACTATTTCAGTTAATGGTCAAAAGGTCTCTGCTATTGCTAGCGAAGACGGTACATTCACTGTTAATGCTTCTGGTAACGTTTCTTTGACTGTAAAATCTGTTGGTTTTGCAAATCAAACAGTTTCTGTTGCTGGAACACAAAGTTCAATTAAAGTTTCTTTAACTGAGGAATCTTCTCAATTAAATGAAATTGTGGTTACTGGTTACAGTTCTCAGAAAAGAAAAGAAATTACTGGTTCTGTATCAGTAGTAAGTGTAAAAGACATGAAAGCAGTTCCTTCTGGTACTGCTGAACAAATGTTACAAGGTCAAGCTTCTGGTGTAACTATCATCGGTTCTGGTAGCCCAGGAGAAGGAAGTACCGTGTTCATTCGTGGTATTACATCTTTTGGTAACGCAACTCCACTTGTAATCGTGGACGGAGTTCAATCTGCACCTGGTGATTTAGGTTCTTTCCGTAACTTATCTGCAAACGATATCGAATCAGTACAAGTATTGAAAGATGGTCAAGCAGCTATTTATGGAGCACGTGGAGCTGCCGGTGTTATCATTGTAACAACTAAAAGAGGTAAAGGAAAACCAACTATTACTTACGATTCTTATAGCGGTATTCAAGTTCCAAGAACAGGAAACGTTTGGAATAAGTTAGATCCTCAAGGTATGGCTGATTTAGCTTTCTTAGCTGCAAAGAACTCAGGACAAGTAGATGCTGCGGGTAACGTATCATCTGGACAATATGGTACTGGTAAAGTAGCTGTATTACCCGACTTCATTAAAGCAGGTTCTTATTCTGGTGTTGGTGCTTCTAGTGGTGCTGCTGCTCTTGCTGCAACTAACCTTGCATTATACAACAATGACTATTCTAAAGGTCCAATTCACTTAATCGTTCCTGCAAACAAGAAAGGTACTGATTGGTGGGATGAAATATTTGATCCAGCTCCAATGACAAGTCATTCAATTACTGCATCTGGTGGACAAGACAAATCTTCTTACTTATTCTCTTTGAACTATTTCGATCAAAAAGGTACTTTGTTAAATACTTACTTGAAGCGTTACTCAATGAGAGCTAACACTTCTTGGAATATTAAAGACAATATCCGTATTGGTGAAAACTTACAGTTGTTCTACAAGGATAACCCAAGAATTGGTAACAACGAACGTGGTAATGCTGTAAACAATACTGCATGGGAACAACCAATCATTCCTGTATATGATGCAGGTGGAGGATTTGGTGGTACTGCAGGTAGCAACTTAGGTAACTCTTCTAACCCTGTTGCCAACCAAGTGCGTGCAAAAGATAACGTAAACCATAACTGGCAAATTCAAGGTAATGTATTCGCAGAAGTTGACTTCGCGAAAAACTTTACTGCAAGAACAGTATTTGGTGGAAACTTAGATAATTATTATGGTTTCTATCATAACTACCGTAACTATGAGAATGCAGAAAACCCTGCTTCTAATGGATATGGTGAGTACTCAGGTTATAACAATAACTGGAACTTCACAAACACTTTAAGTTACGCTAATACATTCAAACAAGACCATAGCATTAAGTTAATGGCTGGTTATGAGGCATTAAAAGTACAAGGTCGTCAAGTGGGGGGTTCTAGAGTTAACTATTTCTCTGATGATTTAAACTACTTAAGTTTAAATACAGGTTCTCCAATTGGACAAAACAACTACTCTAACTTATATAAGACAACTACCAATTCTATCTTAGCTAAAGTAGACTATGCTTTCAGAGATAAATACTTAGTAGGTTTAAATGGTCGTCGTGATGGTAGTTCTGTATTTGGACCAAACACAAAATTTGGTAACTTCTGGTCAGCTTCTGCTGCTTGGGTTATTTCAAATGAAGATTTCTTCAAGAATGTTAAGTTTGTAAATACATTAAAATTACGTGGTAGCTATGGTCTTCAAGGTTCTATCGCTAACGTAGGTTCATTAAACCAATACACTCTTTATGGTGGTGGTGGTGGATCTTCTTACTATGACTTTTTCGGTACTTCTAACACTACAGTTATGGGCTTCTATGCAACTAACTTAGGTAACTTAAGTACTGGTTGGGAAAAGAGTAAAACATTAGACTTTGGTTTTGAAGCAACTGTTTTAAACAATAAGTTAGATATCAGTTTTGATTGGTACAAAAAAACAATTGAAGGTTTATTATTCCAAGACCAAGCGCCTGCTGTTGTGGGTGTAGGTTCTTCTTTACCTCAGGTTAACATTGGTGATATGCAAAACACTGGTATTGATTTGAGTTTAAATTACAGAGGAAAAATAAACAATGATGTAAGCTATACTGTTGGTGCTAACTTAGGTGCTTACAAGAATGAAATTATTAATATTCCTGGTTCTGCTGGTTTCTTTGAAACTGCATACACACACAGTTCAGGACCACAAATTAGAAACGCAATTGGTCAGCCAGTAAGTGCTTTCTTTGGTTACAAAATTGCTGGTATCTTCCAATCAGCTGCAGAAGTTGCTTCTTATGCTAAAATGGTTGATGCTGCTCCAGGTCGTTTCAAATATGAGGATATTAATAAAGACGGAAAAATCTCCGATGATGACAGAACTTTCTTTGGTAATCCAAACCCTGATTTTACTTTAGGTATTAACTTAAATGTAGCTTACAAGCGTTTTGATATATCAACTAATCTTTATGGATCATTCGGTAACGAAATCTTAAACGAAACACGTTATTTCCAAGATTTCCTTCCTTCATTCCAAAACTCTAAAAGTATTCCATTGTTAACTGAATCTTGGTTACCTACAAGACCAAGTAAAGTATGGCCTATTGTTGAGAACAACTCATACTTTAGTACAAATGGTGTAATTAACAACTTCTATGTAGAAGACGGTACTTACATGAGAGTTAAACAATTAAGTCTTGGTTATACTATCGACCCAGCTACATTGAAAAGATATGGCATCGACAAAGCGCGTGTTTTTGTTCAAGGTGCTAACTTGTTTACTATTACAAACTATTCTGGTTTAGATCCAGAGGTTGCAGGAAGTACAAGTTCTTTTGGTGTTGATAAAGGTAACTACCCTCCGATGAAAACATTCAACGTAGGTATAAGCTTAACTTTTTAATTTAATAAATAGAAAATTTAATAAATAAAAAAAATACAAAATGAAAAAGTATAATTTTAAACATATAATGCCAGTGGTGTTCTCTTTCTTGGTTATATTATATGCTTGTGACAAATCATACCTTGAGGTTCCAGCAGCTGGTGCATTAAGCCAGGATGTGTTAGCGAACAAAATAGGTGTAGAAGCCCTTTTAGTGGGTGCTTATTCTTTGTTAGATGGACAAGGTAGTTCTGCAGGTACCAACAATGGTCCTTGGGCAACTTCTTCAAGTAACTGGGTATACGGTTCTGTTGCGGGTGGTGACGCTCACAAAGGTTCTGATCCAGGTGACCAAAACTTGATCACTCCAATCGAGCAGTGGAATGCAACTGCGTCTAACGCATACTTAGACCAATTATGGCAACAACGTTATGATGGTGTTCAACATTCAAACGAAACTTTAAGAGTAATGAAATTAGCTTAGCAAAATTCTTTGGTAACATTCCTTATATCGATGAGTCAATTACTTATGCTGCTGGTAACTATTTAGTACCAAACGCTGGTGTTGATGCAGCTTTAGCTAAAATTGAAGCAGATTTTGCTTTTGCTTATGCTAACTTAACTGAAACTTCAACAATGGGTGTTGGCCGCGCTAACAAATGGGCTGCTGGTGCTTACTTAGGTAAAGTTCAGATGTTTAGAAAGAAATTTGCTGAAGCTAAAACTACTTTAACTGCAGTTATCACTAGTGGTAAAACTCCATTAGGTGTTAAATATGCATTATTACCAAAATTTGGTGATGTGTTTGATATTTCTAAAAAGAATGGTTCTGAGCATGTGTTTTCTGTACAAATGACTGTTAATGACGGTACTGGTGCAGCTAACGCTAACGCTGGTGACGCCTTAAACTTCCCTTATGGTGGAGAGACAGGATGTTGCGGATTCTTCCAACCTTCATTTACTTTAGCTAATATTTACAAAGTAACTGCTGATGGATTACCTATGTTAGGTGATGAGTTTTTCACAAACCCATTAAAAACTGACCAAGGTATTTCTTCTGATAAAGCATACTCTCCTGACGTTACAACTCCATTAGATCCTCGTATCGACTGGACAATTGGTCGTCGTGGTGTTCCTTACTTAGATTGGGGTATTATGCCAGGTTCTAACTGGGTAAGAGACCAAGGTACAGCTGGACCATACGAGCCATTAAAGCATTTATTTAGAAAAGCTCAAGTGGGTACTTTAACTGATGGTTCTTCTTGGACTAACGGTTTCACTGCAAACAACTATCCTTTAATACGTTTTGCTGATGTACTTTTATTAGCTGCAGAAGCTGAAGTGGAAACAGGTGGTTTAGAGAAAGCTAGAGAATATGTAAACCTTGTTCGTGCGCGTGCATCAAATCCTGCTGGATTTGTAGGACCTGCTAACAATGCTGGTTTAGTATCTGGTACTAACTATCAAATTAAAACTTACACTGCAGCTTGGACTGATGCTGCTGTTGCAAGAAAAGCGGTTCGTTTTGAGCGCAGATTAGAATTAGCTATGGAAGGACACCGTTTCTCTGACCTTACTCGTTGGGGACAAGGTGCAACCGAGCTAAACACTTATGCGGTTCAAGAAGCAGCTTTAGGTTACGGTCAAATTAAAGGTTCAACATACAAAACTGGAAAGTCTGAGTACTTACCTCTTCCTCAAACACAAGTTGACAAATCTGTGAAAGACGGAAAATCGGTTTTAACTCAAAACCCTGGTTACTAATTGAACTAACTTAATAAGTTACTCAAATTTGAGTCCCACTCCGAGCAATCGGAGCGGGACTCTTTTTTTTGCCCATACCCCCTCAAAAACGATTTCTTTAGTATCTTTATTTGTCTATATAAAACCAATATTTACTCGGTTATTTAACCTAATTTAAAAATAAATTTAATGTTGCTAAGGAATTATTTTTTCAGTCTATGCTTAATTTTGTTAAGTGCTTGTTCTATAAAAAAACCACTTTTTGAATTAGTAAAATCCGAGGATTCTGGTATTCATTTTAACAATGAAGTTATTGAGAGCGATTCTTTAAATGTACTTGACGTTTCTAATGTTTATAATGGGGGTGGTGTAGGTGTGGGCGACTTTAATAAAGATGGCTTACCCGATATTTATTTTACAGGCAATAAAGTGTCAAATAAATTATACCTCAATAAAGGTGATATGCAGTTTAATGATATCACTGTAGAGGCAGGCGTAACAGGAGAGGGAAGATGGAGTAGGGGCGTCTCAGTTGTGGATATAAATAACGATAGCTGGCCCGATATTTATGTTTCTGTGACCTTAGGCAATGACACCAATAAGCGTAAAAACCTACTCTATATTAATAAGGGCCTTAGTAAAACGGGTGTTCCCACTTTTAAAGAAGAAGCTGCTGAATACGGACTGGCCGATACATCTTTTTCCACCATGGCTAGTTTTTTTGATTATGATAAGGATGGTGACCTAGATATGTATTTAGTGGTGAACGAAATTAAGGATCCGCATACGCCCAATGTATTTCATCCCAAAGACCAGGACCCTGCTTATTTTAGTTCCAGTAAATTATTTCAAAACAATTACGATTCTACCTTACAACACCCAGTGTATTCCGATGTGTCTGCCAAGGCAGGTATTGAAAGAGAAGGCTATGGGCATAGTGTTGTAGTAACTGATATTAATAAAGATGGTTGGTCTGATATTTTTGTAACCAACGATTATTTACCCAACGATTATTTATGGATCAATAACCAGGATGGAACTTTCAAAGAACAGTTATCGGATTATTTTAAACATAGTTCTGTGAATTCAATGGGTGTGGATGTAGCCGATATCAACAATGACGGCTTATTAGATTTTTGTACTTTGGATATGAATCCAAGAGATAATTACCGTAAAAAAATGATGCTGAATCCGAACAGTTATCAAACTTTTCAAAATAGCGATTTGTATGGGTACAATTATCAATATGTAAGAAATACTTTACAAATTGGAGTTGGACTCCTTTATTAGTGGACTTTGATAATGATGGCCACCGCGATTTAATTGTCACCAATGGTTTTCCAAAGGATGTAACCGACCATGATTTTATTACTTATCGAAACAAGGCTTATAGCTTTGCAACAAAAACACAATTACTTGTTGAAATTCCAGAAGTGAAAATTCATAATTATGCGTTTAAAAATAATGCCGATTTAACTTTCTCAGATGTTACAACCGACTGGGGTTTGAAAATGCCTACTTTTTCCAATGGAGCTGCTTACGCCGACTTAGACAATGATGGAGACTTAGATTTAGTGGTCAATAATATCAATGACGAGGCTGCTATTTATCAAAATAAAGAAAGGCAAATAAATAAAGAAAACACCCACTACTTACAAGTGGTAATAGAGGGAGATGCTTTAAATAAAAATGGACTAGGTGCATTCATTACCTTATACTACGACAAGGGCCAAAAACAAGTTTGGGAAAATACTCCTTACAGAGGGTATTTATCAACAGTGCAAAATATTGCTCAATTTGGTTTAGGAAAAGTAAATTCTATTGACTCTATTAAAGTGCAGTGGCCTTCTGGTCAAGTGCAGCTAGTTAAAAATCCAAATATAGATGAGAAGATTACCATTCAATGGAATGCGGCCAGTCCCCTAATGAGTAAAGGAGTTGAAGTTTTTGCCACTAATTCTTTATTTAAAGAAATAACAGACTCTTTGCAAGTTCATTACACGCATCAGCAAGAAGATTTTGTAGATTTCAATATTCAAAAATTATTACCACATAAGTTTTCTGAATATGGTCCAGCTATTGCGGTAGGGGATATTAATGGTGATGGAATAGAGGATATGATTTTGGGTGGGGCTAGTCATTATAGCGCTCAAATTTTTCAACAGCAAGCAAATGGTAGTTTCAAACAATCTTCTTTACTATCTAATACAACCTATGCTGGAAAGTCTAGTAGCGACCAAGGATTATTATTACTAGATGTAGATGGAGATACAGACTTAGATTTATATATCACTGCTGGGGGTTATGAATTTAAGACCAACGATAAAAATTATCAAGACCAACTATATATTAATAATGGAAAGGGTGCCTTTACAAAAGATACTACAGCCATTCCTTTGAACACCACGAGTAAACTATGTGTAAGAGCAGTTGATTACGATAAAGATGGAGATTTGGATTTATTTGTTTCAGGAAGGGTTGACCCTTGGAATTATCCAAAGCCTGTTTCAAGTTTTATTTACAGAAATGATACTAAAGCCGGCAAGGTTAAGTATACCGACGTAACAAAAACTGTAGCTAAAGATTTAAATAATATTGGCTTAGTCTGCGACGCCTTATTTACCGATTTTGATAATGATGGCTGGCCCGATTTAATACTAACGGGTGAGTGGATGCCCATTACGTTTTTAAAAAATGAAAAAGGAAGTTTTAAAAATGTTACCAGTACAACAGATATTAATAATCAACTAGGTTTATGGAATACTATTACAGCCGGTGATTTTGATAATGATGGCGATATGGATTATGTAGTTGGTAATACAGGACGTAATTCTTTTTATAGAGCCTCTGATATCTATCCTATTTCTATTTATGCCAAGGACTTTGATAATAATGGTAGTTATGATGCATTTCCTACTTTGTATTTACCTACCAGTCATACCGATGAAGTTAAAAAAGAATACCCTGCACAAACTAGAGACGATATTGTGAAGCAAATGATTGGCATGCGTGCTAAATTTCAAAACTATAAAACCTTTGCAATGGCTACCAAGGATCAATTGCTTTCTAAAGAGCAGTTGGCGGTAGCGCAAGTGGTAAAAGCTAATAATTTAAGTTCTAGTTATATTCAAAACAAAGGAGCAGGTAAGTTTGAAATGACGGCACTTCCTATTCAAGCCCAATTCTCGGTATTAAATGGCATGCAGGTTGATGATTATGATGGTGATGGTAATTTGGATATTCTTATGAATAGTAATGATTATGGCACAGAGGTTTCAGTGGGTAGATATGACGCCTTAAATGGTCTTTTATTAAAGGGTAATGGGAAAGGCCAGTTTGCGCCTTTAAGTATACTAGAAAGCGGCATATTTATACCTGGTAATGGGAAGGCGCTTGTAAAAATAAAAGGGGCTAAAGGACAATATTTAATGGCCGCTTCTCAAAACAGAGGGCCTTTGAAAATATATGCAATGAAAAAGCCAACACAATTATTGTCTGTTCAGTCTAATGATGCAAGTGCTATTATTGAATATGTGAATGGTCAGAAAAGAAAAGAAGAGTTTTATTATGGGAATTCATTTTTATCGCAATCGGCTCGATTTATAAGTTATAATGAAAAAGTAAAAATGATAACAATCATAGACCAAAAGGGGCAAACTAGAAAAAACAATTATTAAATTAGACGCATTCGAAAAACTTAAATTAAAGTAAAATGAAAAAGATTTTTAACGCATGTGTCGGTATACTATTGATGACCTTTTTGTTGGTATCCTGTACTCAAAATAAGCCCGCCCCTTTAAATGAAGTAGACTTACTTATTAACAATGAAGATCAATTAACGCAGGTAATTATATATGATGTATTTTCGCCGCCAGTGGCTAGTCGTATTTATGTATACTCTTCTTTAGCTTCTTATGAAGCCATTCGTTTTGCCAAAGAGGGTTCAAGCTCCATTGCTGAAAAATTAAATGGCTTTGGAAAAATGCCTGTACCTGAAAAAGGAAAAAATTATAATTTTTCTTTAGCAGCTACCAAGGCTTTTTTTAAAGTAGCTAGAAATGTAAAAGTATTCTCCATCGATTCATTAACAAAATACGAGGAGTCGGTGTATAATAATTACAAAGCTAATTTGGAGGAAGTCACTTATAAAAATTCAATCGCTTTTGGAGATACGGTAGCAGGTGCCATTTTAGCAAGGGCTAAAAAAGATGGTTATGCTATTTCAAGAGGCAAACAAAAATACTTAGGCAGTAATGAGCCAGGTAAATGGCGCCCAACACCCCCCGACTATTTAGACGGCGTAGAATGGTGTTGGAATACCATGAAGCCCATGGTACTTGATTCTGCTTCACAGTTCATGCCTAATCGCCCTCCAAAATATGAGACAAAGCCGGGCACTACTTTTTATGCAATGATGAAGGAAGTGTATGATATCAATAAAAATTTAACAGCCGAACAAAAATTAATTGCTAAGTATTGGGATGATAATCCTTTTGTGATTGAACATGCAGGCCATATGGTATATGGTAATAAAAAAATTACACCAGGTGGACATTGGATAGGTATTACAGCGCAGGTCGTTAAACAAGCCAATGCAGATGCTGTAAAATCGGCTCAATCTTTTGCATTAACAGCCGTCGCATTATTTGATGGTTTTATTTCTTGTTGGGATGAAAAATATAGAAGTAGCTATGTAAGACCTGTTTCTGTAATCAATGAATTATTGGATAAAAATTGGGCGCCATTATTACAAACGCCTCCTTTTCCAGAATATACAAGTGGTCATAGTACTATTACTGCATCGGCCGCCACTGTGCTTACCAAATTATACGGAGAAAATTTTGCTTTCGAGGACTCAAGCGATTATAAGTATATAGGATTAAAAAGAAAATTCAGTTCTTTCCAAGCTGCTGCTTCTGAAGCTTCAATTAGTAGAGTATACGGAGGTATTCATTATACATTAAGTGTGAAAACCGGTGCTGAACAAGGAAAAAAAGTGGGGGGCTTGGTTGTAAAAAAATTACTAGAATAAAAAACTTGAAAGAAATAAAATTTTAAAGAAATTAAATTTTAAACACATAAAATTATACAATGTCTGCAACAAACCAAACTTACGATGCCATAGTAATTGGCTCAGGAATTAGTGGAGGATGGGCTGCTAAAGAACTATGTGAAAAAGGTTTAAAAACATTAGTACTAGAACGCGGCCGTGATGTAGTGCATTTAAAAGATTATCCAACGGCTACTAAACATCCTTGGGAATTTCCGCATAGAGGAGGAAAGACCATTGAACTTGTAAAAGATAATCCTATTGTAGATAGATGTTATGCTTATAATGAAACCTCTGCTCATTTTTTTGTGAAAGATAATGAGCATCCTTATATACAAGAAAAACCTTACGATTGGATTAGAGGGTATCAAGTAGGAGGTAAGAGTTTATTATGGGCACGTCAAACACAAAGGTGGAGTAAATATGATTTTGAAGGACCCGCTAGAGATGGTTTTGGAGACTGGCCTATTACTTATGATGAATTAGCACCTTGGTATAGCCATGTTGAATTATTTGCAGGCATTAGTGGTAACTATGACAAACTAGAAACCTTACCTGATAGTGAATTCTTGCCTGCCTGGGAAATGAATGGGGTAGAAAAAGGCATGCAGTCAAGTATCATGAATAAATTTAAGGACCGTAATGTAGTGCAAGGAAGATGTGCGCATTTAACAGTGCCTAAACCTATACATATTGAGCAAGGTCGTCAGCAATGTCAAGCGCGTACCTTATGTGAAAGAGGTTGTCCATTTGGGGGCTATTTTAGCTCTAATGCCTCTACCATACCTTGGGCACAGAAAACAGGTAATTTAACCCTGCAAACCAATTCGGTGGTGCATTCTATTATTTATGATGAAGCTAAAAAGAAAGCCACTGGGGTAAGAGTCATTGATAGTATTACCAATTTAGCTACTGAATATTATGCTAAAATTATTTTCTTAAATGCGGCCACCTTAAATACTAATTTAATTTTATTGAATTCTACTTCAAAGCGTTTTCCTAATGGGTTAGGCAATGACAATGGTTTGTTAGGAAAATATGTAGCCTTTCATAATTATAGAGGAAATTTATCGGCCACTATTGATGGACCCATGGATGAATACCATTATGGTCGTCGTCCTACACAACCCATGATGCCAAACTTTAGAAATGTATATAAACAAGAAATGCAATTTCAAAGAGGCTATATGACTTTCTTTGGTGCAAGTAGGGGTCGTGCCTATGCAGAAGGCGTGGGGGGTGAGTTTAAAGATGCTATTTCTGAACCAGGTAATTGGTATGTGTCTATGATAATGCAAGGAGAAACGATTCCTAAGAAAACTAATCATGTAAGACTAAGTACAGATCAAAAAGATAAATGGGGTATACCTCAATTAATTACTTCAGTTGATTATGATGAGAATGATGTTTTATCTATGAAAGATTTTATACAAACAGGATCTGAAATGCTGGATGCGGCTGGTTGTAAGAATATAGTTTCAGTTGATACAAAACAAGCGCCTGGTTTAGATATTCACGAAATGGGAGGGGTAAGAATGGGAAAAGACCCAGCTACTTCTTTATTGAACGAACACAATCAAATGCATTTATGTAAAAATGTTTTTGTTACAGATGGTGCTTGTATGGTAAGCACTAGCACTCAAAATCCTTCTCTTACATTTATGGCCATTACAGCAAGAGCTGCTAATTATGCAGTAGAAGCTTTAAAGAAAATGGAAATATAAATTAAATAAATGCAAAAATTAAACCGGTTTTTAAATGTTATTTTACTTTTTATAGGTACCATAGCTATAAATTTTTTTACTACGAATTTATTACAGGCACAACAATGGACTAGTTCTGCAGATGGGCTTTTACAATTTGCTAAAACTAGCATTACTAAACTACCTAATGCAAATTCGATACCTGCGAATGCTATCAAAATCAAAGTGGATGCTGGTAAAATATTTCAAACCATGGAAGGCTTTGGCTATGGTTTAACAGGGGGGAGTGCTCAGTTAATACATGCCTTACCCAAGGCTCAAAGAACGGCATTATTAAAAGAAATTTTTGGTCAGTCTAAAGCAGACCTAGGGGTTTCTTATATTAGAATTAGTATTGGCGCTTCCGATTTAGATGCAGAAGTATTTAGTTATAGTGATTTACCCAAAGGTGAAACCGATTCTGCACTCACTCATTTTTCTTTATCTCAGGATACCCTTCATCTTATTCCTATTTTAAAAGAAGTATTGGCTATTAACCCTTCTCTAAAAATTATGGCCTCTCCTTGGAGTCCTCCGGTATGGATGAAAACAAATGCCATTTCAATGGGTGGGCA
>JAJTDP010000048.1 GCA_021300455.1 Sediminibacterium sp.
AATTATACTTGATGAATGATACTCTCTTTAAGGAAAGGATGGTATTTAGGTATTAGTGGCTTGCTTGCTAAAGAACGCGCTACCATTAATATCATCACACCCACGAAGAAAGATAAAATACCAAAATCTAACCAACCTAATGAAACGTGTTCTTTCATTAAAGAACCCATTACCATTTGATAGAAATCAATCCAGTGTCCAAATAAAATAAGTACGGCCATGAAGGCTACTAAAGTAAAATTACGTTTAGCAGAACGCTTCATTAATATAATTAATGGGCAAAGGAAATTGATAAATAAGTTCAAAAAGAAAATTGGTTTGTAGGCTCCTTGCACACGGTGCTTAAAGTAAACGGTTTCTTCAGGAATATTGGCGTACCAAATAAGCATGTATTGTGAGAACCATAAATAAGTCCAGAATATAGAGAAGGCAAACATATATTTACCTACATCATGTAAGTGCTCGCTATTAGATAGTTCCATATAGCCTTTGTTTTTCATGTACACTAACCATAACGCAATTAAGGCCATGCCTGCCACAAATGAACTTGCAAAAGTATACCAGCTATACATAGTAGAATACCAATGAGCGTCAAGGCTCATTAACCATAACCAAGGAATAGTAGAGGCTACTGTTAAACCAAACCACACTAAGAAAAATCCAGAGCGGGTCATGCTTCTAATATTAAATTTATGCGCTGTTTCGCGATCCATTGGAGCGATATCTGCTTCTAAACTAATTTGACGCATTCTATATCCGAAATAACTCCATAATATAATGGTAAGTGAAGTCCAAATAATAAAGAAAGTAGGATTCAAGAAACCCACTTTACCTTTTAAGATAGGATCCTTGGCCACTGCTTCCGCATCTAACCAATGATAGATATGATGATTGTGACTTAATATAACATAGAATAATACTAATAATGTGATGCCTCCAAAAATGGGCACCAAGGTAGAAATAGCTTCTGCAATTCTTCTAAAAGATTGGATCCATGCAGCTTGTGCCATGGTGTTAAAACATATAAAGAACATTGCAGCATTGGTTACTAAAGTCCAAAAAATAGTATTGTACATTAAGGTTCCCCAAAAATGTACTTGCTCATGTTCGTCTGCACTAAATCCTTTGGTAAACATACCGTATAATAAAGCAGCGGCGCCTATGCCTATTAATGCATAAGACCATGTTTTAAGTTTACCAGGAATTTCGAATTGCTCTTTAATAGATGCCATCTTACTTCTTTTGTTTATTCTTAATATATTTTATGATCATCCAACGTTGACGCTTATTCAATTGAGATGCGTAAGAACCCATCAAGTTTTTTCCGTAAGCAATAGAATAAAACATTTGACCTGCTGGCATGTTCTCATATTTAGCATCGCCTACTAATGTAGCAGGTTTGGCAGCATAAGGACCATTACCGTCTTTATATAAAGGACCATTACCATCTAATTTAGTGCCATGACAAATTCCACAGTTCACTAAATACAAACGCTCTGCTTCTGCAATATCTCTTCCCACTAAAGAATCAATGGGATTCGGTACTAATTTAGAAGCATTGTAATTCGTTGTATCACCTGGCTTATCTATTGCATAAGGGAAAGGCATTTCCTTGCCACGCGCAATGGTGCCAACCACTGGCTTTGCATCATAATGAATGCCTTGGTCTTTTAAGTAAGTCAAATCGGTGTAAGATTCGATAGCACGACTGTAGGTCATATCGGGCATATAGATCTTACCAGGTGTGCGCTTCACTTCGTTACAACTAAGCAAGGCAATTGTTGCTATAGCAATAGTTAAAAGCAGATTCTTATTAATATTATTTTTATTCATCTTATTCGTTAGATTATAATTGCTTAAAGGGCCACTTGTTTAGTATTATATAAATCATCCTGTTCACCATAAGTACCAAACCACCACTCTTCTTCTGCTACTTGTACATCCGTTTCAATAGCGCCATTGGTTTTTAAGAAGGCTAGTAAATCATCTGTATTGGTTTTATCAGTACACTCAATAACCATTACAAATAAATCGTCGGTAGCGCGCTTATGAAAATGATGTTTTTTAACACCAGGTGCTAATTGACATAACCAGCAAAAAGTCATCACCATACCCACGGCTGCAAACAAAACGGTTAACTCAAATATAATAGGTACCCAAGCTGGTAAAGCAAAATGGGGTTTACCGCCAATATTTAAAGGCCAGTCTTTTGTGAAAATCCAACTGATGGTACTTACAGCAGTAGCTGTACCTGTGATACCATAAATAAATCCAGCAGTGTGTAAGCTAGTTTCGCGCATACCCAATGCGTGGTCTAAACCATGCACGGCGAAGGGAGTGTATACATCCTTGATTTTATAACCAGCAGTGCGCACTTGCTTTACTGCAGGGAATAAAACTTTTTCTTCATCAAAACAGCCAACTACAAATTTCTTTTGTGCCATAATTTTTTCTTAATCGATATTATAATTAATGTGCATGTGCATTATCGTGAACAAATGAATCCAAGGGTTGTGCTTCCAATTTCTCAAACGCAGGTTTGAAAGATTCTCCACTTCTTTTCAATACATATTTAATTTCTGCTACCGCAATAACAGGGAAATATTTAGCGAATAAGAAGAAGCAAGTAAAGAATAGACCGAAGGTTCCTAAGTAGAAACCTACTTCCCAAATAGAAGGACTATAGTAAACAGACCAGCTAGAAGGTAAATAGTCACGGTATAAAGAAGTAACAATAATTACAAAACGCTCAAACCACATACCAACGTTTACAATGATACTCATGAAAAAAGTAACGAAAACATTTCTTCTCATTTTTCTAGACCAGAAAATTTGTGGAGACAATACGTTACATGTCATCATACCCCAATAACTCCAACCATAAGGGCTAAATAAATAAGCACGAGAATACCAGAAAGTATATCCTTCATATTTATTTTGAGAATACCAACCCATAAATAATTCTGTTAAGTAAGCAATACCTACAATAGATCCTGTAAGTACAATTACTTTATTCATTAAGTCAATGTGTCCAATGGTGATATAGTCTGTTAATCCGAAAACCTTACGTACAATAATTAATAAAGATTGTACCATCGCAAAGCCAGAGAAAATGGCACCTGCTACGAAGTAAGGAGGGAAGATAGTTGTATGCCAACCAGGTATAACTGATGTAGCAAAGTCAAAAGATACAATAGTGTGTACCGACAATACTAATGGAGTACTTAAACCTGCCAACACTAAAGATAAACTCTCGTGACGTTGCCAATGTTTAGTAGAACCTGTCCAACCAAATGCAGCAATACCGTATAATTTTTGTCTTAGTTTAGTAAAAGCACGATCACGCACTGTAGCTAGATCGGGTAATAAACCAGAGTACCAGAATAATAATGAAACAGTGAAATAAGTAGAGATGGCAAATACGTCCCATAATAAAGGTGAGTTAAAGTTCACCCATAATGGACCTCGTGAGTTAGGATAAGGCAAAATGAAAAACGCTAACCAAACACGACCCATGTGGAAGATAGGAAATTGACCAGCACACATAACGGCAAAAATAGTCATCGCCTCCGCAGCACGGTTCACCCCTGTTCTCCATCCTTGACGGAATAATAATAATACAGCAGAAATTAAAGTACCCGCATGACCAATACCTACCCACCATACGAAGTTGGTAATATCCCAACCCCATCCAATTGTTTTATTTAAGTTCCACTGGCCAATACCGTAAGTTACCTCACGATATAAACTGTATACTCCAAATAATAATAGAGTAACAGCAATGAAAAAACCAATGTACCATAAACGAGATGGCTTCACTTCAATAGGGCGCAAGATGTCTTCGGTAACTTGGTGAAAATTTTTCTCACCATATACCAATGGTTCGCGCAACTGTGATTCGTATTTAATATGCATCTTTTACTGTTTCTAATTTTTTAATCTCTATTTATTATTAATGAGCCGCTTCTGTTTTGTGTTCCGCTTTTGTATCATGTACTGCATTTGTATCATGCGCTGCTTCAGCATGTTCTTCTTCATCAGTGTTTCTTACTTTAGCTAAATAAGTCACATTCGGTAAAACGTGTAATTGCTCTAATACATAAAACTGACGATTTGGATTCTCTACGCGTACTTTAGTAATTGCACTATGTTTATCGTTTGCGTTACCAAAGTTAATAGCGTTAGTAGGACATGATTGTTGACAAGCCACTTTCAAATCTGAGTCTACCATTGGACGAGATTCTTTTTTCGCATCTAATTTAGCAGCTTGTAAACGTTGAACGCAGAAAGAACATTTTTCAATCACACCACGAGAACGCACAGTCACATCTGGGTTTAATACCATTCTTGTTAAGTCGTCGTTCATATCTAATACTACATCGTTCAATACTTCTCTTTGATTGTCTGGGAAGCTATCTGCTCCAGAATAATCGGCCCAGTTAAAGCGACGCACTTTGAAAGGACAGTTGTTCGCGCAATAACGAGTACCAATACAACGGTTATAAGTCATTTGGTTTAAACCTTCAGAGCTATGGTTCGTAGCAGCCACCGGACAAACGTTCTCACAAGGAGCATTGTCGCAATGTTGACACATTAATGGTTGGAATACCACTTTAGGATTATCCATATCACCACTAAAATATTTATCGATACGTAACCAATGCATTTCATGGCCACGTAAAACTTCAGGCTTTCCTACCACCGCCACGTTGTTCTCTGCATTACATGCTACTACGCAAGCACCACAACCATTACAACTATTTAAATCTACACTCATGCCCCACTTAATACCTGGACGAGCGTATACTGGATAAATAGTTCCTTGCGCTTCGTAGTTTTCTAATCCGCCATAAGGTTTCAATTCTGCTTCACGCTCTTCTAAAATTTCTGTTGGATGCTTAATATATTCAGCTAAAGTAATTTCTTTCATTACTTCGGTACGATTACCTTGAGCAGTATCGTAACGGAAATGTGTTTGTGTTAAAGCCACAGGATAAGTTTCACCTGTTGCAGTTAATGTAACATTGCTAGAAGCGAATTGAACTAATCCATTTTCAATGCTAGCTAAAGGATAGGCGTTTTTACCTGTGCCAATAACCGATTTACCCATTGCTTCTGCACGACCATATCCCACTGCAATACCCACTGTTTGTGGATGTGTACCAGGTATAATTAATACAGGAAGTTCAATTGATTTTCCGTCCACTGTTAATTTAACTACTTGCTTTGGAGGCTTTACTTCATAAGCATCGGCCTGACCTGGATTATTTAAATCAATGTTTAATAAAGTTCTTGCCATCGCAGGTGATACTATAATATAGTTATCCCAAGTTGCACGTGTAACTGGATCAGGTAATTCTTGTAACCATGGGTTAGAAGCTCCTTGACCCGCACCAATACCTACTTTTTGATATAAGGCTAATTCTATTTTATTGTTTGGCTTCACTGCAGTTACTGTAGCCACCGCAGTAGCTACCGCGCTGCTATTAATACTTGCACCAATGTTATTAACGTCGGCAGGAATTAATACGCCTGCTTGTAATGTTTTATTCCAAGCAGTCTCGCCACCTAATTTAGCAGACCAATAGTTTTTTAAATAAGTGGTATAATCAGTGGCGTCTCCAGACCATTTTAATAATGAATCTTCGAAGGCACGTGTTTTAAATAAAGGAGAGATAGTTGGTTGAATAAAAGAGATATGACCAGATACAGGTTCAGCATCTCCCCAACTTTCTAAGAAATGTGGAGCAGGAATTGAATATTTACAAAGCGCTGTTGTTTCATCTAATTTAGCATTGAAAGAAATAGTTGTTTTCACTTTCGCTAAACCCGATTTTACTTTATCAGCTGCAGGCCATGTGTAAACAGGGTTAGCACCATAAAATAAAACAGCGTTTACTTTACCTGCGTTCATCTCTTCTACGAAGCTTGCAAAATTGCTATCAATACCTTGACGATAATTTAAAGTCTCTGCAAAATTAATGGTGGAACCATTTGCGCCAACCGCGTTGTTAATGGCGTTTACAATAATTTGCTCATTCACATTATTGCTACCAGATACTACTAGCGCAGCGCCTCTATGCGCATTTAATGTTTTAGCAGCTGCTTTAATACCTGCTTTTAATTTAGCATCAGCGATGCCCATAATTTCACCACCATTCACTGCGCTTAATAAAGCAGCAGCAATCATTGGTAATTCAGAAGGACGACATAAATATTTTTCATCTGCATTTGAGCCTGTCATACTTGCCACTGTTTCAAAGTGGATATGTCTACTCATTGCAGGATTTTTTTCATCTAATTTTTTACCTACTGCATATTGTCTTGCAAATTCCACAGGGCTTAACCAAGTACCTAAAAAATCGGCACTTAAAGAAACGATGGCTTTTGCATTTTCAAAATGATAAGAAGGAATAATTGTTTTGCCATATGAAGCTTGGTTCGCAAGTAGCATAGCACTATGTGAAACCGCATCGTAAGTAATATGCTTGCTACCAGCATACTTTGCTAAGAACTGAGCAATAACTTGTTTGGTAGAAGGAGAAGTAATTGAACTTGTTACAATAACAGCAGCACCATTTAATTCAGCTGCAATGGCTTTATCAATTGCTTCAAAGCTTGCTTCTTTTCCAGAGATGCTTGGAAAACGTAAACGAGCTGTATCATATAAATCTAAAACAGAAGCCTGCACTCTAGCAGATGTACCGCCAGCAGTAATTGGGCTTAATTCATTTCCTTCTAATTTAATAGGACGACCATCGCGTACTTTAGCAAGTACAGATACTACATCGCCATCTTGTATATAAGTAGTTGCATAATATTCTGCAATACCCGGAACGATATCTTCAGGCTTGTTCGCAAAAGGAATGGCTTTTTTAATAGGCATTTCGCAACTTGCTGCCACGGCTGCAGCGGCAGTGCTAAAACCTACATATTTTAAAAAATCACGACGAGGTGCTTTAGCTTGTAAAAAACTTTCTCCTTTTTCAAAAGTAGATTCGTCTTCAACAAATGGAAGTTCTTCTTTAAATTCATTTTGAACTTCTTTATTAAAAGCTTCAGAATTATTTAATTCTCCAAAACTTGACCAATGCTTTTTTTGCTCCATAGTAATGTATATAAAATATTACGCTTCTTTATTAATCTTTCTTATTATTAACTAATTCAATTAGATACTAGTAGTGACATTTTTGACACTCAGTACCACCAATTTTTTCAACAGTAATTCCTTTCGCACTATCAATTTTTCCACTCTTTAAGTCGGCGTGGAATTTTTCATAGATGCTGTAAAAACCATTGTCTTTAAATTTAACTTCTGAGTTTCTATGACAGTTAATACACCAACCCATACTTAAATCTGAAAATTGTTTTACCTCACCCATTTTTTGAATCTCACCATGACATTGCTGACAAGCTACTTGACCCGCGTTCACGTGTTGTGCGTGGTTAAAGTAAACGTGATCAGGTAAGTTATGTATACGCAACCACTCAATAGGTTTTGCATTCGCTGGATCCCAAGGTTGCCCTTCAGTAAATCCTGCGTATTTGTATAATTTTTTAATTTCTGCAGTACCATCTACTATATCTCCATTCTCTCTTACTAGTGGTGCGCCATTGTATTCGTTAATAGCCATGTGACAGTTCATACAAACATTCACACTTGGAAGTGTTGCTTGTTTACCTTGGTAAGTTCCCGTATGACAGTATTGACAGTTAATTTGATTGACACCCGCGTGCACTGTATGAGAATAGTAAATAGGTTGTTCAGGTTGATAATCTTTAGAGCGGCCTAAGTTCATTGCTCCTTTTGTTGTCATATAACCTCCGATGATAAATAAAATGATAGCGATAAAAGCGATGTAAGCTTTATTTCTGTAAAAAGGCACAGGGTTTGAACCTGGAATATTTGATTTATCGTCAGATAATTTTTTTAAGTTGCTATTAACTTGTAATAAGATTAGAGAAACGACTGCTAATATTAAAGTAAGTAAACCAAAAATTAAAGTGCTATCAGAATCTTCTTTAGGGGCTTCAGCAGCTGCACCGGCTACTGGGGCTGCACCTACTGCAGGTACTGTTTTAATGTAAGCTAATATAGCATCGATATCTTGATCGGTTAAACTAGGAAACAAGTTCATTGCAGTTTTATTGTAATCGTTGTACAATTTTACTGCGTAAGGGTCACCTGTTTTTAAATAGGCTGCAGAGTTTTTAATCCATGCATACAAATTCTTTTTTTCAGCCCAACGATCTTCTACACCTGCAAGTGCAGGACCTGTTAAATTTTTATTAACCGCGTGACATGATGCACAGTTTTGTGAAAAAAGTGCTTTTCCGTCTTGCGCATTTAATTGATTTCCGATAGATGAACTAAGGGTGATAAATAGGAAGATCGAAACGATCTTGGCTATGCTTCTTAACATTGTCATATATAGAGGAAGTGTCTAGGGTGTAAAAATGTCCTTTAACGGATGCAAAACTACTTAAGAATAGGATTCAATACTAAGAAATGTGTAAGTTTTTTTTATTGAATTTGTTGAGTTTCAGGGAACTGAGTAAAGAAAGTATGACGAATGTCATAATAAAGTAAACGTTCGTTTAATTTGTGGAATTTATTACGATTTACAGGGGCTGTTTTGAAAAAAAATGGCACCTTTGAGGGCCTTAAGAGGGTAAAAAACTGGTTGCGGCGCTTCGCGCCGCCTAAACCTTTCGCTTAGCAATAAAAACAGCATGAAAGCATTAAAAAGATTACAAGAAAAGTGGAAACTGGGGACGGGCCAATTTTGGCTGGTCATCCTCACTTTTGCCCTGGGCGGTAGCCTCAGTGGAAGGCTTTGTAGCTTTTTGCTAAAATTGGTGTTTTTGGAGAAAAATTGGGCATTTTGGCTCGTTTATCCCCTATTTTTGACCATTTTATGGCCTTTTTCGGTGATTTTCGTAAGTTTCTTTACTGGGCAATTTGCCTTTTTTAAGGGCTATTTAACCAGGGTTGGTAGCAGGCTCTTGGGTAGTGGTTTGCCTGGGGATTCTGTTGCGGCGCCTTCGACTTCGTCTGCGACGCCCGTCCATATCGCCATTTTCGCATCTGGTGCTGGGAGCAATGCTAGAAAAATTATAGAGTATTTTGAAAATAAGGTTTCTTTAATTGTATGCAATGTTCCGGGGGCCGGGGTTTTAGATATAGCTGAAGAAAAGGGCATTCCTAGTTTAATGATTAATAAGTCAGATTTTGCTGCCAATGGTTATGTAGAGAGTTTAAAAAATGCAGGTATTGATTTTATAGTACTAGCTGGTTTTTTATGGAAGGTGCCTGAAGTATTGGTGAGGGCTTATCCGAAAGCTATTATAAATATTCATCCGGCACTACTGCCAAAATACGGAGGCAAGGGTATGTATGGTGCGCGTGTGCATGAAGCAGTTATTGCTGCAGGAGAAAAAGAGTCAGGTATTACAATACATTGGGTGAACGAAAATTACGATGAGGGCGCTATTATATTTCAAGCAAAATGTTCTATTGATGCATCTGATACAGCCACAAGTTTAGCGAATAAAATTCATGCGCTTGAGCATGCGCATTTCGCAACAACAATTGAGAAGTTGTTGGGTTAGCCATTATTTCTATTTTTCAAATAGTACTCTAAATTCTTTGTTCTTAGATAGCCAAAGAAAACAAAAATAATTAGGAAAATTATTCCGCCGCCAAAACTTGGCTCCTTAGCAAAAACAGTAAAATATAATAATAAGCTAGTTATTAAATAGGCTATACTTAAAATATAATTAGGTAAAAAAGTATATCAAAAATTATCCTGGCATACGAGAAATGTATTTCTCAATTTCTTTGATTTGATCTACTACTTGTTTAGTAGTGGGTTTGCAAGCCTTGGCTTTGCGGAAATAATCTTTAGCTGCACGAAACTCGCGCTTGTTCATAAAAATTTGACACA
>JAJTDP010000013.1 GCA_021300455.1 Sediminibacterium sp.
CGTCTTATCGATTTCAAAAGAGATAAGAAAAACATGGAAGCTAAAGTGGTTTCTGTTGAGTATGATCCAAACAGAACAGCATTTATCGCATTGGTTCAATATACTGATGGTGAGAAAAGATACATTATCTGTCCAAATGGTTTACAAGTAGGTGCAACTGTATCTTCTGGCGACAACGTTGTTCCAGAAATCGGTAACGCATTACCTATGAAGAGTATCCCATTAGGTACGATGATTCACAATATCGAAATGCAACCTGGTCAAGGTGGTAAATTGGTACGCAGTGCTGGTACATCTGCTCAGTTAGCGAATAAGGAAACTGATTATGCTGTACTTAAAATGCCTTCTGGTGAATTAAGAAAAGTGTTGATCAACTGTTTCGCAACAATTGGTGTGGTATCTAATAGCGACCACAACTTAGAAACAGCTGGTAAAGCAGGTAGAAACCGTTGGAAAGGCGTACGTCCTCGTGTAAGAGGTGTTGCCATGAACCCAGTGGATCACCCGATGGGTGGTGGTGAAGGTAGAGCGTCTGGTGGACATCCAAGAAGCAGAAATGGTAAGTATGCTAAAGGAGAGAAAACTAGAACAAGAGGAAAGGGTAGCGACAAGTTGATCATTCAACGTCGTGACGGTAAAAAATTGACAAAATAATTTAACAATCAAATTAACTCGTTACTATGGGTCGTTCGATTAAAAAAGGTCCTTATATAGATCATAACCTTGAAGAAAAAGTAGAGGGTATGAACGGAGGCAAAACTAAAAAAGGTGTTATCAAAACTTGGAGTCGTAGAAGTACAATCTCTCCAGAATTTGTAGGACATACTTTTGCAGTGCATAACGGAAATAAATTTATCCCTGTGTATGTTACCGAATTCATGGTAGGACACAAATTGGGTGAATTCTCTCCAACAAGAAACTTCAGAGGTCACGCTGGAACTAAGAAATAAAAAACTAGTCATAAACACATTAAGAAATGGAAGCAGTAGCTAAACTAAACAATTACCCCACAGGCCCTCGTAAGATGCGTTTGCTTGCAGACGTTATACGTGGCATGGAAGTGGAGAAAGCATTGGCAATTTTGGAGTTCCATCCACAACACAACGCTGTGCCTTTGGCAAAGTTGTTGAAAAGTGCAATTAACAATTGGGAGCAAAAAAATGAAGGCGCAAGCGCGGCAGACAGCAGCTTGGTTGTAAAAACAGTTTTTGTTGACGGTGGTCGTACGATGAAGCGTATGCGCCCAGCGCCACAAGGCCGTGGATACAGAGTGCGTAAGCGTAGTAACCACGTTACTATGATTGTAGATAAGAAATCAGATTTAAAAAACTAAATATTCTAAACCATTACTATGGGTCAGAAAGCAAATCCAATTGGAAACAGATTAGGCATCATCCGCGGATGGGAAAGCAACTGGTACGGCAGTAAAAAAGATTACGCTACTAAGTTGATCGAAGACCATAAAATCCGTACTTATTTAAATGCGCGTATTATCAAAGGCGGTATCGCACGTATTGTCATCGAGCGTACTTTAGGTAAGTTGATCGTAACTATTCATACCTCAAAACCAGGTATCATCATCGGAAAAGGTGGTGGAGAAGTAGACCGTATTAAAGAGGAGTTGAAAAAGTTAACAGGTAAAGATGATGTTCAAATCAACATCTTAGAAATTCGTCGTCCAGAGTTAGATGCAACAATTGTTGGAGATACTATTGCACGTCAAATTGAAAATCGTATTAACTACAAGCGTGCTATTAAAATGGCTATCGCTTCTACTTTAAGAATGGGTGCAGAAGGTATTAAAGTAAAAGTGGGTGGACGTATTGGTGGTGCAGAGATTGCACGTAGTGAAGAAATCAAACAAGGCCGTGTTCCTTTACATACTTTCAGAATGGACATCGATTATGCCAACGTATACGCTTTAACAGTGTATGGTAAAATCGGTATCAAAGTATGGATTTGTAAAGGCGAGGTTTTAGGAAAACGCGAATTGAATCCAAACTTCGTAGGTGGTAAAGAAGGTGGAGAAAGAGCAGATCGTCCAGGTGGAGATCGTCGTGACGATCGCGGTGGATTTGATCGTGGAAATGATCGTCGTCCAGGTGGCGGTGGTGGAGGAAGAAAAAGATAATTAAATTATAAAAAGAGTATAACAATAACAATATGTTACAGCCAAAAAGAAGTAAACATAGAAAACAACAGAAAGGACGTATTCGCGAAATCGCGAAGCGCGGAGCTTCTATTGCATTTGGTTCTTTTGCACTAAAATCATTAGATCCAATTTGGTTAACCAACAGACAATTAGAGTCTGCGCGTCAAGCCATGACACGTGCAATGAAAAGAGAAGGAAATGTATGGATTCGTGTTTTCCCTGATAAGATTATTACGCGTAAGCCTGCAGAGGTGAGAATGGGTAAAGGTAAGGGTAACCCTGAATTCTGGGCAGCAGTAGTAGAACCAGGACGTATCATCTTTGAAATAGATGGTGTAACTCCTGAAGTAGCTAAAGAAGCAATGGGTTTAGCGGCTCAAAAATTACCTATCAGAACTAAATTCGTTACAAGAAGAGATTTGTAATATAATAAAGCAACAACAAGTAGTAAAACAAAAAGTATTTACAATGGCAGACAAAAAATATGATTTTAATAAAGGTTTAAAAGATTTAAACGTTACCGACTTAAAAGCGCGTATCGATGAAGATCAATTAAGACTTAAGAAACTAGAGTTCGCTCATGCTATTTCTCCTTTAGAGAATCCAATGAGTATCCGCGGACTTCGTAAAGATATTGCCCGTTTAAAAACGGAATTAAAGAAAAAAGAGTTAGGTATCTAATTAAAAAAAAGCAGATAAGCTAACCAAAAATTAATAACAATGGTAGAAAGAAATTTACGTAAAATGAGAATCGGTGTTGTCACTAGCGACAAAATGGATAAAACCATTACAGTAGCTGTGGAAAGAAAAGTAAAGCACCCGATCTATGGAAAGTTCGTGAAAAAAACAACTAAGTTCCATGCGCACGATGAAAAACAAGAGTGCACAATTGGTGACATAGTAAAAATCATGGAGACACGTCCATTAAGTAAAACAAAACGTTGGAGATTAGTAGAAGTAGTAGAGAAAGCTAAATAAACTAATCCAAAAAGGAAATAAACAGTATTCACCCAACCTTGAAAAAGGAAGGAAAAAAGCTTAAAGCTAAAAAAAATGATTCAGCAAGAAAGTAGGCTCAATGTAGCTGATAATAGTGGCGCCAAAGAAGTACTTTGTATCAAAGTACTAGGAAATAGCGGGCAAGACTATGCAAAAATCGGTGACAAAATAGTTGTTACTGTAAAAGATGCAATTCCTGCAGGCGGTATCAAAAAAGGTACAGTCTCTAAAGCAGTTATTGTACGTACAAAAAACAAATTACGTCGTAAAGACGGATCTTATATCCGTTTTGATGACAATGCAGTTGTATTATTAAACACTTCAGACGAGCCAAGAGGCACCCGTATTTTTGGGCCAGTGGCACGTGAATTGCGTGATAAAGGATACATGAAAATTGTTTCATTAGCACCAGAGGTGTTATAAATTATAAATAATTATGAGTAACAGATTCAAACCCAAATTCAACATCAAGAAAGGCGACACTGTAGTAGTGATTGCTGGTGATGACAAGGACTTGAAAAAGCCTCGCACCGTGTTGGAAGTAATCGTAGATAAAGGTCGCGTTATTGTGGAAGGAGTTGCTATGGCAACAAAACACACAAAGCCATCTGCGTCTAACACAAAAGGCGGCATCATTAAAGTAGAAGCTTCTATCAGCATTAGTAATGTAATGTTATGGGATGCAAAAAGCACAGCAGCTACTAAAGTGAAGCGTACAAGAGTAGACGGAAAATTAGTAAGAACTTCAAAAAAATCAGGGGAGGTAATTAAATAATGAGCACAGTAAAATATACTCCAAGATTAGCAGACAAGTACACTAAAGAAGTGATACCTGCTTTATCAAAAAAGTTTGGTTACAAGTCTGTAATGCAAACTCCTAAGTTGGAAAAAATTTGCATCAACCGTGGTGTGAATGGCGCAGTAAATGACAAGAAATTAGTTGACATCGCATTAGACGAGTTAACAATGATCACTGGTCAGAAAGCTGTTCCAACAATGTCTAAAAAAGATATCTCTAACTTTAAATTACGTAAGGGTATGCCCATCGGCGCTCGTGTAACTTTAAGAGGAGTGAAAATGTACGAATTCTTAGACCGTTTAGTTTCTGTAGCACTACCTCGTGTACGTGACTTCAAAGGAATTAGCGATAAAGCTTTCGATGGTCGTGGCAACTATACTTTAGGTGTTACGGAGCAAATCATTTTCCCTGAAATTGATATCGATAAAGTAAATAAGATCACTGGTTTGGATATCACTTTTGTGACATCTGCAGGATCTAACGAAGAAGCATACGAATTATTAAAAGAATTAGGTATGCCTTTCAAGAACAGTAAAAAAGACAATAACTAAAATAACAAGTTAAAAAAGAAATATGGCAAAAGAATCAATCAAGGCCAGACAAAAGAAGCGTGAAAAAACAGTTAAGAAATTTGCTGAAAAGCGCGCTGCTTTAAAAGCTGCTGGTGATTATGCAGGTTTAGATAAATTACCTAAAAATGCATCACCTGTTCGTCTAAAAAATCGTTGTCAATTAACGGGTCGTCCTAAAGGGTATATCCGTTACTTCGGCGTATCAAGGATTGTATTCCGCGATATGGCTTTGAATGGTTTAATTCCAGGTGTTAAAAAAGCAAGCTGGTAATTTAATAAACAAAATTTAGAACTGATTTAAAATAGTAATATGGTAACAGATCCAATAGCAGACTACTTAACAAGAATACGTAACGCCCAAATGGCGCAACACCGTATCGTTGAAATTCCTGCTTCCAACTTAAAAAAGCGTATCACTGAAATCTTGTACGATCAAGGGTATATCTTGAAATACAAATTTGAAGATGATACTAAACAAGGGTTAATTAAAATTGCCTTGAAGTACGATCCATCTACAAAACAGCCAGCGATTCGTTCTTTAGATCGTATCAGTCGTCCAGGTTTGCGTCAATACGCGAAGCCAGCTGAAATTAAAAGAGTAAGCAATGGTTTAGGTATTGCCATCTTAAGTACTTCAAAAGGAGTATTAACAGATAAGCAAGCAAAAGCGAACAATGTAGGAGGTGAGGTATTATGTGCTATCTCTTAAGAAAATAAATTCATTACTTGATTTGTACTTAAGCCTTTAGTCGGGGCTGAAAGCAACCAAGTATCAAACAAAATAAAAAAAACGACTATGTCTAGAATTGGAAAAAAACCTGTAAGTATCCCAAAAGGGGTAACCATCACTGTGGATGGTGCAGTGGTAACAGTAAAAGGACCTAAAGGAACTTTAACGCAAGAAATTGATCGTGATATCATTATTGAAATCACTGGAGAAGAATTGATTGTTAAGCGTCCAACGGAACAAATTCGTCACAGAGCTATGCACGGTTTATACCGTTCTTTAATTAGCAACTTGGTGAAAGGTGTTACAGACGGTTACAAAAAAGACTTAGAATTAGTGGGTGTGGGTTTCAAAGCCACTAATGCTGGTAATATATTAGATCTTGCTTTAGGATATTCTCACAATATCATTTTTGAAGTACCTAAAGAATTAAAAGTAACTACTACTACAGAGAAAGGACAAAATCCTAAAATCTTTTTAGAAGGTAGCGACAAACAATTAATTGGACAAGTAGCTGCAAAGATTCGTGGTCTTCGTAAACCAGAACCATACAAAGGAAAAGGAGTTCGTTATTCTGATGAGGTGGTAAGAAGAAAAGCAGGTAAAGCAGCTGGTAAATAAACATTAAAAAATAAAAGAGCGGCAGCATCGCTCGACAAAAAATAAATATTATGAGTAAATTAGCTCAAAGACAAAAGATCAGATATAGAATTCGTAAAAAAGTTACGGGTACTGCAGAGAAACCTCGTCTATCTGTATTTAGAAGTAACGCCGATATTTATTGTCAATTAATTGATGATATAACAGGTGTAACATTAGCATCTTCTTCTTCAAGAGAAGCAGATATTGCAGCTCAAAAAGTAGCCAAGATTGAGAAAGCTAAATTAGCTGGTCAAGCAGTTGCTAAAAAAGCAGCAGCGCTTTCAATCACAACATGTGTATTCGACAGAGGTGGTAATTTATACCACGGTAGAATTAAGGCAGTTGCGGAAGGTGCAAGAGAGGGAGGACTTCAATTTTAATTTGATAAAAATACTAATAGAAAAACATGTCTAAATTAAATGTAAATAAAGTTAAAGCAGGTGGTGATGTAGAACTAAAAGAAAAAGTAGTTTCTATCAACCGCGTAGTTAAAACAACAAAGGGTGGACGTACTTTTAGCTTCTCAGCTTTAGTAGTAGTAGGAAACGAAAATGGCGTTGTAGGTCAAGGTCTAGGAAAAGCCAAAGAAGTGCAAGAAGCTATTACAAAAGGTATTGAAGATGCCAAAAAGAACTTAGTGAAAGTGCCAATCATGCACGGAACAATTCCTCATGAGCAATTAGCAAAAGATGGTGCTGCTAAAGTAATGATTAAGCCAGCTGCACACGGAGCCGGTGTAATTGCGGGTGGTAGCATGCGTGCTGTATTAGAGAGCGCAGGTATCACGGATATCTTAGCTAAGAGTTTAGGTTCTGCGAATCCACATAATGTGGTAAAAGCAACCATCAAAGCTTTAGGTTTATTACGTGAGCCAATTCAAGTGGCTAAAACAAGAAATATCAAATTATCAAAAGTATTCAACGGATAAGCTTACTAATAGCTAATTCTTAATACGATTATAAATAATTCAATGATGAAAAAAATAAAAATTACGCAAGTAAAAAGTGGTATTGACAGATCAGAGCGTCAAAAGCAAACTTTAATTGCATTGGGTTTAAGAAAGTTAAACGCCACCAAAGAAGTAGAGGCAACTCCACAAATCTTGGGTATGGTGAATAAAGTTCTACACTTAGTAAAAGTGGAAGAAATAGCATAAGCTGTTTCTTTTTTATTTAATAATAAGCGAGGGGAGATACCCCGAAAGTAAAAATCAAAAAAATGAAATTACACAATTTAAAACCTGCAGAAGGTTCAGTTCACAAAGCAATTAGAATTGGTAGAGGAGAAGCATCTGGTAAGGGTGGTACTTCAACAAAAGGTAATAAAGGTGGTCAGTCTCGTGCTGGTTACAAAAGCAAAATGGCACACGAAGGTGGTCAAATGCCAATCCAACGTAGAGTTCCAAAGCGTGGATTTAAGAATATCAACAGAATCGATTACGTAGTATTTAACCTAGGTCAACTAGACCAATTAATCGAAAAATACGGTTTCAAAGAAATTACTCCAGAAAACTTATACATGAATAGTTTGATAGCACGTACCGACTTGGTAAAAGTGTTAGCGAACGGTGAATTGAAAACAAAGATCAATTTCAGAGTGAACGCAGCTAGCAAGAAGGCGCAAGAAGCCATTGTTGCAGCAGGCGGAACCATTGAAATTATCTAATATTAATGTATATTCGAGACGTGCAAATGGACTTCTTTTTAATTTAAAAAGTGCTTTTTGGACAATAATTAAACACTGATGAAAAAATTACTTGATACTTTTAAAAATATTTGGACTATCACTGACTTAAGAAGTAAAATTCTTGTCACTTTAGCTTTAGTATTAACCTACCGTATTGGTGCGCAAATTACTTTGCCAGGTATTGATCCTTTAGCAATTGAAGCTGCTCAAAAATCTGGAAACAACAATGGTTTATTGGGTGTTTTTGATATGTTTGCAGGGGGTGCGTTTTCACAAGCATCTGTTCTAGCATTAGGCATCATGCCTTATATTTCTGCTTCTATCTTTATGCAATTAATGACCATCTTGGTTCCACAATTGCAAAAAGTTCAAAAGGAAGGAGAGAGCGGTCGTAATAAAATTAATCAATGGACTCGTTATTTAACAGTTATTGTTACTGCTTTTCAAGCGGGTGCTTATGTTGCTTATTTAAATAGTCCAGGATATGCAGATGCACTAGTTCCTGCTTTCAAACCTTATTTCTGGTTATCTACTGTTATTACTTTAACTGCAGGTACTTTATTTGTAATGTGGTTAGGTGAGAAAATTCAAGATAAAGGTTTAGGTAATGGTACCTCTATTATTATCATGGTGGGTATCTTAGCGCGTTTACCACAATCACTTATTTTAGAATTCAGTTCTAAAAGCCAGAAAGGCGGTGGTGGTTTATTAATATTTTTAATTGAGATTGCTATTTTAGTAACCGTTATCATGGGACTTATTTTACTAGTACAAGGTGTACGTAAAATTCCTGTTACTTATGCAAAGCAAATCATTGGTGGTTCTCAAGTGGGTGGTGCACGTCAGTTTTTACCTGTTAAAGTAAATAGTGCGGGTGTAATGCCAATCATTTTTGCGCAAGCCATTATGTTCTTACCTACTTTAGTTTCCTTTACCAATATCGATTCAGCACAAGGCATTGTAAGAATATTTAACGACCATAGTAATGTATGGTACATGTTAATCTATTCAATTATGGTTATTGGATTTACCTTCTTATATACTGCGTTAATCTTTAATCCAAAACAAATCTCTGAAGACCTTAAGCGTAACAATGGTTTTGTGCCAGGCGTTAAACCAGGCCAACCTACTACCGATTATATTGGAGCCGTGATGGATAAAATTACTTTACCTGGTGCCATCTTATTAGCACTAGTAGGTATCTTACCTGGTTTTGCACAAAAATTAGGTGTGACACAAGGTTTCAGTACTTTCTTTGGAGGAACATCCTTATTAATTATGGTAGGTGTTGTCTTAGATACATTACAACAAATTGAAACCCATTTATTAATGCGTCAATACGATGGATTAATGAATACTGGACGTATTCAAGGAAGACAGCCTGTTACAAATTCACCTATATAGTTTAAAGGTACTAGTTAAAATATTATATTTACGAACCTGTCTTTTAAATGACAGGTTTGTTTTTTTAGAAGATAATTGGAATTATGGTTTATACAAAAACTGAAGAACAAGTTGCATTAATGAAGGAGGCTGCCTTATTGGTAAGCAAGACCTTATCTCAAGTGGCTACCCAGTTGAAGCCGGGTATGACTACTTTAGATATAGATCAGTTTTGTATGCAATTTGTAAAAGACCACAATGCAACACTTTCTTTTTATAATTACCATGGTTATCCGCATAATATATGTGCTTCTGTGAATGATGTGGTGGTGCATGGCTTTCCCAATAAAATACCTTTACAAGAAGGAGACATTGTGTCCATTGATTTAGGTGTAGTATTAAATGGTTGGCATGGAGACCATGCCTATACTTTTATCATTGGAGAAGTAGCCCCTGAATTATTACAATTAGTAAAAGTGACTAAAGAGTCTTTATACAAGGGCATTGAAAAAGCCATCGTGAATAATAGAGTGGGAGATATTGGTTTTGCTATTCAAGAGCATACAGAAAAATTACATGGTTATGGTGTGGTAAGAGAATTGGTGGGACATGGTCTTGGCAAAAGTTTACACGAAGACCCTCAAGTGCCCAATTATGGTAAAAGAGGAACAGGACTTAAGATGAAAGAAAACTTAGTACTCGCCATTGAGCCCATGATTAATTTAGGTACACATAAAGTATTTACAGAAGAAGATGGCTGGACAGTTAAAACAGAGGATGGCAAAGTGTCTGTTCATTTCGAGCACGATGTTTGTGTAAAAAATAAAGAAGCGCTTATCTTATCTGATTTCTCTATTATTGAAGCTGCTGAAAAAGCAAATAGCAATTTAAATTCATCTTATTATTAATTAATTAAGGTTTTTTATAAAAAGTATAGAATGGAAAAGAATAAAATAGTTGTCATTGGGGGTGGGGCAGCTGGATTTTTTTCTGCCATTCAAATTGCCGAACTACATCCCGATTGGACTATTTCTATACTAGAAAAATCGTCTAAAATTTTATCAAAGGTGAAAGTGAGTGGGGGTGGTCGTTGCAATGTAACGCACGCCTGTCCAGATATTGAAATACTATTAAAAAAGTACCCTCGCGGTGCTCGTTTTTTAAAAAAAGCTTTCTATCAATTCGCCACTAAAAATACGATTGCCTGGTTTGCAAAAAACGGAGTGACCTTACACACCGAAAAAGATGGTAGAATGTTTCCTACCACCAATAATTCTGAGACCATTATTGAATGCTTATTGAACAAAGTAAAAGAATATAAAATTCAAGTTTTATTGAATCATGAAGTAGTAGATATTGTAAAACAAAATACTAGCTTTACCATTACACTTGCGAATAACACAATACTAAATGCCGACGCTATTTGTATGGCAACAGGCGGTATGTTAAAAGCCAATCGTTTTGATTGGTTAACGCGTTTAGGCCATAGCATTGTAGAACCCGTTCCTTCTTTATTTACTTTTAATACCAGCGATAAATCAATTACTAATTTAATGGGCGTGGCGGTAGACAATGCAAGTATTCAGTGGGCCGGCAATAAACATATTGAACAAGGCCCTTTATTAATTACACATTGGGGTATCAGTGGTCCTGCTGCTATTAAATTATCGGCATGGTGTGCAAGAGAAATGGCTGCAGTGAATTATGATGGCAATATTATTATTAATTGGATACCTACTTATACCGAACAAAGTTTAAGAATGGAATGGATTAATTTAAGATTAGAATTAGGTAAAAGAGAAATAGGCGGAAAAAATCCATTTAATTTACCCAATAGGTTATGGCATTATTTTTTACAAACAGCTGAAATAAGTACCTCTCTTAAATGGGCCGATTTAAAATCGACACAACAACAAATATTAATTCAACATTTAGTAAGAACTACTTTGCCCATTAAAGGAAAAACAACTTTTAAAGAAGAGTTTGTTACTTGCGGTGGCGTAGAATTAAGCGAAATAGAGCCAAGCACTATGGAAAGTAAATTTATACCTGGGCTACATTTTGCCGGCGAAATGATGGATGTAGATGGCATTACGGGTGGTTTTAATTTCCAACACGCCTGGACTTCTGGCTGGATTGCAGCCCAACATATGGGGCAGCTACACTAAGCCATTTTACCTATTGTATAATTTCTCGTTCTTTTTTCATTTATCTAGATCAATACTATTGAATATCAATAGTTTAAAAGAATTGAAATTTGTATTTTTTAGACCATTTTAAGGCTATTTTATTCGTTTTTTCCTACCTTTGCCGTCCGGTTCAAAAACACCGGATTTTATATGAGATTATTTATTAAAAACCTAAACGCAGACGCACAGGAATTCGACGGCGCTACAGCTGTTGAAGCAACTGCGACACCAAAAGCACCTGAACAAATTATTACAGCCCATGACGATTTTGACTGGAGCGTTGACAAACGTAACGTAAGTCATTACGCAGAAGCTGAAAGAGTAAAGTATGACAAAGTGTATGATGGCACTTTCGTACAAATTTCTGATGGAGAAATCATGAATGGATTAGTAGTTGCTTTAACTAAAACAGATGTTGTAGTAAACATTGGTTTTAAAAGTGATGGCTTAGTTTCATTAAATGAATTCCGTGACACCAATGGTGTAAAAACGGGTGATACAGTTGAGGTAATGGTAGTAGAAAAAGAAGACCGTGATGGTAATCTTCATTTAAGCCGTAAGTCTGCTCGTATTTTCCGTGCTTGGGAAAGAATTATGGAAGTACACAAAACGGGTGAAGTAGTTACTGGTTTAGTAACTAGCAAAACAAAAGGTGGATTAATCGTTGATGTATTTGGTATGGAAACTTTCTTACCAGGTTCTCAAATTGATGTGAAGCCGGTTACAGATTATGATCAATTCGTAGGAAAGACAATGGAATTTAAAGTTGTTAAGATTAACGAAACAATTAAGAATGCCGTTGTATCACATAAAGCCTTAATTGAAAGTGATATCGAAGCACAACGTGCAGAGATCATGAGTAAATTAGAGAAAGGTCAAGTATTAGAAGGTGTAGTTAAAAACATCACTGATTTTGGAGCCTTTATGGACTTAGGTGGATTAGATGGTTTATTATACATCACTGACATCTCTTGGGGTAGAATCTCTCACCCAAGTGAGGTGGTTAAATTAGACCAAAAAATTCAAGTGGTTGTATTAGACTTTGATGATGACAAAAAACGTATCAGCTTAGGTTTAAAACAATTAACTCCACACCCTTGGGATGTATTACCACAAGTATTATTAGAAGGTAGTGTTGTAAAAGGTAAAGTAGTAAACATTGAAGACTACGGTGCTTTCTTAGAAATTCAACCAGGTGTTGAAGGTCTTGTACACGTATCTGAAATTACTTGGGCGAACACACCTATCAATGCAAAAGAATTCTTCAAATTAGGAGATGAGCATGAAGCGAAAGTGGTAACCTTAGATAAAGATGCACGTAAGATGAGCTTGAGTATTAAACAAATGTCTCAAGATCCTTGGAGCGCTATCGATAATAAATTCCCAGAACAAAGCAAACACAAAGGGCTTGTAAAAAATATCACTCCTTACGGTGTGTTTATTGAATTAGAATCAGGTATTGGTGGAATGATTCACATCAGCGATTTAAGTTGGTTGAAGCGTTTCAATCACCCTTCTGAGTATGTAAAAGTGGGAGAGTCTATCGATATCAAAATCTTGAACATCGACAAAGAAAATAGAAAACTACAATTAGGACATAAGCAATTAGAAGAAGATCCTTGGAATGCATTAGAGCAAACTTTTGCTATTGGATCTATTCATGATGGTACCATCAGCCGTAAGGATGAAAAAGGTGCGATTGTTCAATTGCCACATGGTCTTGAAGGTTTTGCACCAAATCGTCATTTAGCGAAAGAAGATGGCAAACAAGTTCAAGCGGAAGAAACAGCTAAGTTCATGGTGATCGAATTTGATCGCAATGAAAAGCGTATCGTGGTAAGCCATGCAAGAATTTGGGAGCAAGCTATCACTGAAGAGAAAGAAGTAGCTAAGAAAGAAGCGAAAGTGGAAACCGAGAAGACTAAAAAAGCAGTTAAAACTATCCAGGCTAAAGTGGAAAAATCTACTTTAGGTGACCTAGGTGCTTTAGCTGAGATCAAGGCTAAAATGGATGATGATAAAGCAGCTGGTAAAGAAGCTTAATCTAGTCTAAGTAATTGATATAGCCCCGTTTAGCGATGCTATTCGGGGCTTTTTTTATAATAATCTTAACGCCACAGCCCCCAAATTGGACTATTTTAGTTATAAATTGAGGATTATTAGTTAATTTTGCATCCCTGTATGAATAGAATATTTGTAGCTTTCTATCTTGTTTTGGCCTTGTCGTCTTGTACTTCAAAATTCCAAAAAATTTTAAAGAATAAGGATAATGATTATAAGGTAAAAATGGCCGAGAGTTATTTTTTACAAAAAAAGTATTCTAACGCACAGCAGCTCTTTGAAGCGGTAATGCCTTTTGTGAAAGGAACACCTCGATACGAAGAATTATATTTAAAATTTGCGAACTCTTACTACTTTGATAAGGACTATGAGAATGCAGAAAATTTATTTAAAACTTTTGTAGAGTATTTCCCCAATAGTCCAAGAACGGAAGAAGTTGACTATTTAAGAGCTTATACTTATTTTAAGCGTTCACCAAAAGCAGAATTAGATCAAACCACTACCGTTAGAACCATTCAATTAATGCAACAATTTATTGATGGTCATCCTACAAGTACAAAAGTGAAAGATGCCACTGAAGTAATTGATGCCTCAAGAGCCAAGCTAGAATTGAAAGATTATAAAACAGCTACCTTGTATTCAGATCTTGCATTGTACAGAGCAGCGGCTATTTCTTATGGTTTATTATCGGATGGTTATCCTGATTCAAAAAATGCAGATCAGTATAAACTGCTTACCTTAAAAGCTTATTATCAATTTGCTGAAAACAGTTTTGTAGATAAGCAAAAAGAGAGATTTGATAAAGTCATAGCAGAGTATAATGATTTTGTAGACCGTTATAGCGACAGCCCATTATTGGTTGAAGCCAAAAAAATAAAGAAACAAACAGACAATTATTTAAATTTAATAAAATGAGTAAACTAAGAAGAAATATGGGTGCCAACACCCCTTCTGTTGTAGAAACAAAAAGTTTAAAAGCTTTAAAAGCGAAGACAGGTAATTTGTATGAGTCTATCTCGATTATATCAAAGAGAGCCAATCAAATTAGCATTTCTGTGAGAGAAGAATTGCACAGTAAATTAGAAGAGTTTGCTAGTCATACCGATAGCTTGGAAGAGATTCATGAGAACAAAGAGCAAATCGAAATTTCTAAGGCTTATGAGCGTATGCCTAATCCTGCGATTTTAGCCACTGCTGAATTTATCGATGACAAAATATATTACCGTAAAAACGAAGAAAGCGATTTATTCCGCTAGTATTTGCTTCTACACCATTAAAAACGTCCCGGAACTATTGAGGTATCGGGACGTTTTTGTATTTTAGGGTTAAATAGCTAGGCTATGTGTAAGAAATTATTATTTACTATTTTTCTGATGAGTGGCGCTCTGCATTTATTGCATGCGCAAGAACTAGCTGCCTCTATTATTATACAATCTAATAAAGTTGACAATCAAGTAGATCCTAAAATATTCCCTCAGTTACAAATACAATTGAAAGATTTTATCAATCAACGTAAGTGGTCCAATGAAGCCTTTTCAAGCGAAGAGAAAATTGATTGTAGCTTTTATATCACAATTGAATCTGTGGTCGCCCCAGGCGTGTACGATGCCAAATTAAGTATTGTGTCCAATAGGCCCATTCATAATGCCAGCTATAGTAGCTCTGTTTTAAATATGCAGGATGCAAATTTTACATTTAAATATCAGCTATCTCAGCCTATTGAATTTAATGAAAATAGAGTACAAGGTGCTGACCCTCTTCAGTCGAACTTAACCGCCACCATTGCCTATTATATCTATATTATTTTAGGACTTGATTATGATTCCTTTGCACCCAAGGCCGGTATGCCTTATTTTAATAAAGCCCTTAATATTTTATACAATGCACCAGAGGGTAATGGCATAAGTGGTTGGAAAAGCTATGATGGACAAAGAAATAGATTTATTTTAATTGATAATTTAACCAAGTCTAGTAATGATAAAGTGCACGATATTATTTATAGTTACTACAGAGAGGGACTAGATCAATTGACAGAAAAGCCAGAACTGGCAAAGAGTGCTATTTTAAACGCTTTAATTAATTTGCAAGACATGAATGAAGGGGCAGTGAGTGGAATGCTTATTCCTATATTAATGCAGGCTAAGTTTTCTGAAATTGCTGGTATTTTTAGTAAATCTGATAAAGCTACTCGAAAACAATTATTGATTACTTTATCTTCCTTAGATATTGCTAATATTAACATGTATAAAGAAAAGCTAGAATGAAAAAATTAATTATACTATCTTTTATTGTATGGGGCTGTCAATCAAAAGCGGCTAAGGATAAGCGCGTTGATATGAAAACTATGCAAACAGTTGTTTGGCAGTTAATGCAGGCCGATGAATATTATACTAGGGTATCTGTTATCGACAGTACATGGAAAATAGACAAAAAAAACGTTGAATTTTACCAGCAAATCTTTGATTTAAATAAGGTAGATAGAGCTGAATTTTATAATACCATCGATTACTTGCAAAGGCACCCTATTGAATTCAAAGAATTAATTGATTCTGTCAATGAGCTTTCGAAAAGAGAAAAAAAATAATATAATAACATAGGCTTTAAACTAGAATTCAGTAAAGAATTTTACTTTTGAGTACTTACAATTAAAACAAAAAATACAATAAACATGAGCAATTTAATGGGTAAACCAGCACCGGCCTTTACACTTTTTGATACAGAAAAAAAAGCGGTAAACTTAGCAGACTATAAAGGTAAAAATGTAGTAGTTTTATTTTTCCCTTTAGCTTTTACAGGCGTTTGTACTACAGAGTTATGTAGTATTAGAGATAACATTGGAACCTACAATGCAGCCAATGCAGTAGTTTTAGGTATTTCTGTAGACTCTTTATTTACTTTAGGTAAATTCAAAGAAGATCAAAAATTAAACTTCTCTTTATTAAGCGATTTCAATAAAACAGCCATTGCTGATTATGGTGTGAAGTACGATGTATTCCCTGCTTTTGAAATGCAAGGTGTTAGCAAGCGTGCTGCATTTGTAGTAGACAAAGAAGGCGTTGTACAATACGAAGAAATTTGTGCAACCCCTGGTGACTTACCAAATTTTGAAGCCATTCAAACAACATTGAATAAATTGAACTGAAACGTCGCTAGCTGTTAGGGCTTTATAAAATATAAAATTATGTACAATCGAATTCATTTCTATCGATCGCAAACTTCTACAATTAAAAACTTTAAATAGTGCGTATTTTCCATACCCCAAATAATAGGATGGTCGCTAGACTGCGACTGATAGGTCACCTGACGTATTCTTTTCTTGGCATCCCAGGCAGCCATTTGTATCGTTTCTAAAAATAATTCTGGACTCACCAGGTTGGTACAACTTGAGGTTACCAAAAAGCCACCATTGCGAAGCATTTGCATACCTCTTAAATTAATTTCTTTATAACCAGTAACAGCCTTGTCTATATTGTTTCTACTTTTTGTAAATGCAGGAGGATCCAACATCACCACATCATATTTTCTACCTTCCTTACCCCATTTTTTTAATACATCAAATGCATTCATGGCTTCAAATTTCACTATATGATCTAATTTATTCAAAGTAGCATTTTTATTGGCCTGTGCAACTGCGCCTTCTGAAATATCAATCCCTAAAACCGATTTCGCTCCATAATGGGCAGCATGTATTTCAAAAGTACCAGTATAGGTAAAGGCTCCTAATACATCGGCGCCTTTCACAATTTCTTTAATAGCCCTTCTATTATCTTGTTGGTCTAAAAAATAACCTGTTTTCTGTCCTGTTTCAATATTTACATAAAATTGTAAATCATTTTCCTTAATAATTATTTCTGTAGGGAAGGGTTCCGTTAAAAAATCTTTTACTTGCGAGAGCCCTTCTAATTCTCTAACGGGTACATCGTTTCTTTCATAAATGCCTTTAGGTGAAAATATTTTTTGAAGCGCTTCGACAATGGCTGGCTTCCAAATATCAATCCCCAAGGATAAAGTTTGCAACACAAAATAGTCATTGAATTTATCAATAATTAAAGCAGGTAATCCATCGGCTTCACCAAATACCAAACGACAATTTTCTGTATAGCCCAATTGTTGTCTATAGGCCCAAGCAGTTTTAATTTTCTCATAGAAAAATGGAGCATCAATTTCCTCTCTTTTTCGGGTAAGCAATCTTATAATAATTTGAGAATTGGGGTTGATATAGCCCCTGCCTGCTAATTGACCATCAAAGAAGTAAACTTCTACAATATCTCCAGGTTCAATGGGCCCTGCAATACGGTCTACCTCATTATTGTAAATCCAGGGGTGGCCCTGGGCAATTCTGGGGTTAATTTTCTTGTTTAAATACACCTTTGTCATGGCACAAATATAGCGCCCAAATGAGTGACAACTTGTGCCTATTTTAGGCCTATTTCTGTCAATTTTGCCCTAATTCTTGATTTGGCAATATTTTTGGGAGATATTTGTAACAATATGAAAACTATGGAAGACAAAGAAATGGATATAAAGGATCAAGCCATTGATGCTCAAAATGAAACAGAAAACAGTCCAGAAACTGCTCCGGAAGCAGAAGAAACGCCCCTAAGCGAACTAGACCAATTAAAGGCCGATTTAGCCGATCAAAAGGATAAATACCTACGTTTAATGGCAGAATTTGAAAACTTTAGAAGAAGAACTGCCAAGGAGAGATTGGACCTTATTCAAACAGCAGGAAAGGATGTTATTGTATCTATGTTAGAAGTGATGGACGACTGCGATAGAGCAGAAAAACAGTTGAATAGTGCCGATGATATTGCTTTGCAAAAAGAAGGTATTCAATTAGTGTTTAATAAAGTGAGATCCACTTTACAATCGAAAGGGGTAACTGCAATGGAAAGTTTACACAAAGATTTTAATGTTGAACTTCATGAAGCCATTACAGAAATTCCTGTTACCGATAACAAACAAAAAGGAAAAGTAGTGGATGAAATTACTAAAGGTTATTTTTTAAATGATAAAATTATCCGCTTCGCAAAAGTAGTGGTAGGTAAATAAAAATCGAATATGTCAAAAAGAGATTACTACGAGGTACTAGGTGTCACGAAATCTGCGTCAACGGATGAAATTAAAAAAGCATACCGTAAAGTGGCGATGCAATTTCACCCAGATAGAAATCCGGGAGATAAAGCTGCAGAAGAAAAATTTAAAGAAGCTGCTTCTGCTTATGAGGTTTTAAGTGATACAGATAAGAAAGCAAAGTATGATCGATTTGGACATGCTGCCTTTAGTCCAGGTGCTGGTGGCGGCGGTGGATTCAGTGGTGGTGGAATGGACATGAATGATATTTTTAGTCAATTTGGTGATGTATTCGGAGAAGATATGTTTGGTGGATTTTTTGGTGGCGGAGGAAGTCGTTCAAGATCTTCAAGATCGAGAGGACAAAGAGGAAGCAACTTAAGAATTAAACTTAAGATGAACTTTGAAGAAATTGCGAATGGTGCGAATAAGCAAGTAAAAGTAAAAAAACATGTTTTATGTACTACTTGCGGAGGCAATGGTGCAAAAGATAAAAATAGTGTGCAAACCTGCGGTACTTGTAATGGTTCGGGTCAGGTGAAAAGAGTGACCAATACATTTTTAGGACAAATGCAAACAGTGAATACTTGTCCTACTTGTAATGGAGAAGGGAATACGGTGACTGCTAAATGTGCTCCTTGTAAAGGAGAGGGTCGTGTTTATGGAGAAGAAACAATTTCTATAGATATTCCAGGAGGTGTGCAAGATGGTATGCAGTTAAGCATGTCTGGAAAAGGCAATGCGGGTGAGAGAGGGGGAAGCTCAGGTGATTTAATTATCATGATTGAAGAAGAAGCACATGAGAGTTTACATAGAGATGGATTAAATGTTTCATTTGATTTATATATTACCATACCTGATGCGGTATTTGGAACAAGCGTGGAAGTTCCTACCATTGATGCTAGAGCCAAAATAAAAATTCCACCAGGTACGCAGAGTGGAAAAGTATTCAAATTAAAAGGAAAGGGTTTCCCAGAAGTACAAGGATATGCGAAGGGAGATCAACTCATTAATGTACATGTTTGGACGCCACAACAAGTAAGTGCAGAGGAAAAGGCTATCTTAGAAAAGATGCAACAAAGCCCTAACTTCCAACCGAAGCCAACAAAGTAGTTTTATTTTAATTGGTAGATATCTTTTGAGTTTCTGCCCAAGCCATCGTAATCAAGGCCATAGCCTACTACAAATTTATTGGGTATCTCAAAGCAAGTATAGTCTACTTGTACGGGAAATTGCAAGGCCTCTTTTTTATTTAATAATACAGCAACTTTTACAGAGGCAGGCCCGCTTGAAATTAGCTGAGGTAAATAATGGTGTAAGGTTTTACCTGTATCAATAATATCTTCTAAAATAATAATATCTCTACCGCTCACATTGGCTTCAAGGCCAATGGCAGTAATCACATTGCCTGAGGAGGACATGCCTTTATAAGAGGCTAATTTAATAAAGCAAACCTCGGCTTCAATGGTTATTTGTTTAAATAAATCGGCGGTAAACAAAAAAGAGCCATTGAGTATCGATAAAAAAATGGGTCTTTTTCCTGCGTAGTCTTTATTTAATTGAATAGCTAGTGCAGTAATTTTTTCTTGAATTTCTTTTTCAGGTAAGTAGGGCACAAATTCTTTATCTAATACTTTAATGCTACTCATAATTAATTATCTTTTTTACGCTTTAGAAAATTAGGGAGACTACTATTTTTGGGGGCTATTGTATTTGATTTAGGTGCTTCAGTGGTTTTAAATAAAAGAAGGGTAGTACCCGCTACAAGTGTCTTGTCTGTAACACCCGCATTGTAGGCTTGCAAGTAATTTAATTGTATGCCTTCGTTTTGACTAATATCATATAAGCTTTCACCCGCTAATACTACATGCACTTTTTTACTTACTTCTTTTCTTTTAGGTACTAAGTACAAAATTTGGTCCTTAGTCACTAGGTCTGTTTCTTCTAAATCGTTGTAGCCATATAATTTGTATAAGGCAATATTATAAGTAGTAGCTAATTCTAAAAAGGAAGTTCCAGTTCTTGCATAAATAGCTAATAGTTGATTGGCTTTGAATTTTCCTTTAGGGTACTCAAATTGAATGGGGCTATTTTCTTTTTCAATCTTTAGATTACTTGTATCGAGTATTTTTCTGTCAACTATACTTGTATCATTATAATTGATATTTTTTACAATATTAACAGTATCTGTGACAAGGGTATTGACCATGGGAAGCTCAGTAGGTAGGGATCCAATGCCATTGATAGCAGTGGGTGCTGTTATTTTTACACTATCGTAACTTATTATTCCTTTTACAGTAGAAAGCTGAATCGTATCAATGTAATTTGAGTTAAGACTATCTACTACTTTTTTTACAGAATCTATTTTAACTAAATCGGATTTAAGTGAATCCCTTTTTACGGAATCAACTACTATAACGGGCTCGATTGTTTTACGAGCTTCTGCCTTTTTACTCGTATCTATTTTTTGAGTAGGGGTATCTTCTTCATCGTAAAAAGCAAGTTCAGGAAAATTATATTGAGAAAGTTCAAAATCGTTAATGACTTTAAGTAGTTTCTTAGGATAATCAGTATCAGTGGCGTAACCCGCTTTTTTAAGCCCATAAGCCCAAGCCGAATCATCCACAGGATCTAATTCAAATAAAGGAGCATAATTTGGTCTGGATTTAAGAAAATTAGAATGGTCGATATAGGAGGCATTTGAATTGGGGTAAACCCTGAAACATTCTTGTTTAGCGTCGTCGTCTTGATAAGTTGTTTCTCCTTTCCAATCTGTTTTACATTTAATACCAAAATGATTTTTAAAATTTAAAGCTAAATCACTTTCACCACTTTTAGATTCAATAATACCTTGTGCTAAAGTAATGGAGGCAGGAATGCCTGTTCGTTTCATTTCGCTGATGGCAATATCTTTATACTGATCAATATATATTAAGGTAGCGGTTTTTTGCGCCTTGGTGATTAGGGGGAGGGTCAAAAAGAAGAGTAAAGCAAGTTTGCTTATTTTCATGCTATTATATTTTTCTAATCAAAGTTAAGCCATCTCTTATTGTTAACATCACTTGTTCGGTTTTTTGATCTAAAAGGACATGCTCATTAAAGGCTTGAATGGCCTTGGCGCTTTTACCTTTGATAGATTCTTCCAAGACATCACCATGAAAAAGTACATTGTCTACAATAATTATTCCTTTATCATTTAATAGGGGTAGTACCAAATTATAGTATTCGATATAACTTGTTTTATCTGCGTCAATAAATACCAAGTCCCATTTTTTTTGAAGTGTAGGTATAATTTCTTTGGCATCTCCAACATGTATATGCAATTGTTTGGACCTAGAATTTATATCAAAAGCAGCTTTTACCTTTTGTGCATCTTCAGCTCTTAATTCAATGGTATGTAATGCTCCATTACTCGTTAACCCTTCTGCTAAACATAAAGCGCTAAAACCAGTAAAACTACCAATTTCTAAAATATGGGTGGGAGCCAATATTTTGCTTATAAAGCTTAAGAAACCTCCTTGGGTCCAACTACTTTGTAAATGGCCATGTTCATGGGTCGCCAAAGTATCTTCGAATAAGCTCTTTAAATAGCTAGGAGTGGCATTGGAATATGCTTGGGTATAGTCGTTGGCCAATGGGTTAATAAAATCCATAGAACAAAGGTCTAATTTTTTTCTGTATTTGGCCTTGAAATTAACCAAAGCCCTATAAAGGTGAGTAGACCATTGATAATGAGTAGCTCTTGGCCAATTCTAAAGTTGCCCAATAGAAAGGGTTGCGCATAATCCAAAAATAAACATAAAATAGGGGCTAGGAAACAAGGAATAAACGACCATTTGTCAATCAACTTTCTTTTGGTAACTATGCCAAAAGCGAATAAACCTAAAAGGGGCCCATAGGTATAGGAAGCAACTTTTAAAAGCAAATCAATAATACTTTTATTATCAATCCATTTAAACACCAAAACAATAATGAAAAACAAAAAGGCAAAACATAAATGTACTCTTTGCCTAATTTTTTTCTTTTTAGCTTCATCCCATTGCGTATTTCTTTGCATGCCTATTAAGTCAATACAGAAACTAGAAGTTAAGGCAGTAATAGCACCATCGGCTGAAGGAAATAAAGCTGATATCAATGCTAAAATAAAAATAATAGAAATATAGGGCGGCATATGGTAGAGCGCAATACTCGGAAATAAGTCATCACCTGTAGCAGTAATATTATTTTGTGTAGCGTATAAATTTAATAAACCGCCTAAGAATAAAAATAAACTAATCACAAATAACATAGTAAATCCAATAGTGATCATATTTTTTTGAGCATCCTTTAAAGTCTTTACCGAAATATTCTTTTGCATCATCTCTTGGTCTAAGCCCGTCATAGTGAGGGTAATAAAGGCCCCTCCAATAATTTGTTTTAAGAAAAAAGATTTACTATTGACATCGGTATTAAAAACAGTAGCAATACCTTTTACTTGCATAGCCTGCAAACCTTCTGCAACCGATAAATGCAAATTGCTTAAAATATAAATACTGCAAATAATTAAACCCATTAACATACCAGATGTTTGCAAGGTATCGGTCCAAACAATGGTTTTTACACCTCCTTCATAAGTGTATAATAAAATCATAATTAAAATAACGAGGGTGGTGGCCCAAAAAGGCACACCCAAACTATCTAAAATAAATACTTGTAAAATTTTCACTACTAAATAAAGCCGGGCGGTGGCGCCTAGGGTTCTTGATAAAACAAAAAAGGAGGCACCGGTTTTATAAGCATTAAATCCCAATCTTTGTTCCAGGTAATGATAAATGGAAGTAAGATTCAATTTATAATAAATGGGTAATAATACATAGGCGATGGTAAAGTATCCAATAAGATAGCCAATGGTAATTTGTAAATAATGAAAGGCGTCTTTACTCACAGCACCTGGAACGCTTACAAAAGTAACACCGCTTAAAGAAGTACCAATCATACCAAAGGCCACTAGCATCCAATTGCTATTTTTGTTACCTATAAAAAAAGACATATTGTTACTATTCTTTCCAGCCATCTTTGCTACGCCTAATAATATACCAAAATAGATGATGATAAATAAGAAAAGTAAAGAAGCACTCATAGTCTTGGTTTGAGTGGGCAAAGTAATAAGAATCTTTGAAATTATTAGCTAAATTGCATCTATATTCAAGTTAAAAATTCTTTTTATGCAAATCAAGGCCCTCACTGTTTTCTGTGGTTCAAAATCAGGGGGGAATCCAAATTTTTTGACAGAAGCCAACGCTCTAGGTCATCTATTAGCCCAAGAAAATATAATCTTGGTGTATGGAGGTGGGAATAAAGGTTTGATGGGTGCTTTGGCCAATGCTTGTCTTGAGCAAGGAGGAAAAGTAGTTGGTATTATGCCTAAATTATTATTAGAATGGGAAGCGCAACATACTGGACTCACTGAATTGATTATTACGGAGGATATGCATGAACGAAAAAAAATACTCTATGAAAAAGGGGAGGCTGGCTTGGTACTTCCTGGAGGTATGGGTACATTAGATGAGCTATTTGAAATGCTCACTTGGAATAATTTAAAAATACATAACAAGAAAATATTTATTCTAAATATAGATGGATACTATGATGCCCTTATTCATCTTTTAGATAATATGGATACAAACGAATTTATGTATGATAATTGGAAAGATAGAATAATTGTTTGCCCATCTGTAGAAGCACTTAAGCCGCTACTGTCTTAACTTAAGTCTCTTATATCTAAGTTGGCTAGTTTTATTAATCTGCTTTTTTCTTTTTCCTGAATATAGGAAAACCCGCACCTGCTCTGATAATGGGTTGTGGTCTTGATTGACCAATTTTATAAGGAGATTGATCGGCGTTCAATAAGTCTATCATGACAGAAAAATAAGACATACCATCTGCATTATGCTTACCATAACCAATGCCACCTAGTATACTTGTGGCACCAAAACTAGTACTAGCCCTTTCGCCATTGCTATAGTTATTAGCAGAAGTCCAAGTTCTATTGTATTCAGGTTGTATTTGAATAAAGAATTGTTCAACAGGCCATACCCTCGTAAATACACCTGCGCCTAATTGAAAGTTTTTAATTTTTTCATTAGAACCAAATGACATATTAAAAGAAGAGTAATAAATGTTAGCGATAATACCCGCGTCAATGTATTTATTGTAGCTTTTAAGTAGTTCAGGATTAAGCCCCAATTGAAAAGAGTTATTTCCCCCACCTAGTAATAAACCTCCACCAAACAATATGGGTTTTTCTTCTTTAAATATTTTACTTGTTTGTACAATATTTTGAGCCTGGGTTGAATGGCTTATAATTATAATGCTTAGAATAAGAAGGGCACTAAGTAATTTATTGGATCTTATCATAAGGGAAATAAAAATTTAAAAAGAACTGCGAATTTTATTTTTTTAAATCGAAAATTTTACCAGCATTTAAAATATGATTAGGATCAAATACTTTTTTAATGCCCTTCATTAGTTCCATACTTATAGGATCAAATACCACTGGCATAAAAGATTTTTGAATTAGTCCAATTCCATGTTCTCCACTTATGGTACCTCCTAGAGATTTTACCAATTCAAAAATTTTAGTAAGGATGGTTTGTATCTCCTCATTTTCATAACTTTTTTTATACTTAGGATGGTTTATTCTGATATGCAAATTACCATCTCCTGCATGACCATAAGAAACAACTTTAAATCCATTGTCAAGCGCTAATGCTCTAACTCCTTTAATTAATCGGGGTAGTTCAGCCCTAGGTACTACTGTATCTTCTTCAATTGTATAACCTGCTGCTACAGAGGCTTCACTTGCCTTTCTGCGTATTTTCCAAAGTTCATTTTTTTGTTGGGCATCGTCGGCAAAATATAATTCACCCACTTCGAAATTCGCTAATACTTCAGCAATGGCTTCCATATCCTTCATCAATACATCAAGGTCATTACCGTCTACTTCAATAATTAAATGTGCTTCTAAGCCTTCCGTAATTGGTATGGCCGTGCTTTCGCATAATTTGCTAGCTAATTTAATAGATTCAATTTCCATAAGCTCCATGGCACTTGGTGTAATACCTGCTCTAAATATGGCACTCACTGCTTCGCTCGCTTTTTCTACACTATTAAAAGGAGCAAGCATTAATAAATCAAATTTTGGATGTGGAATTAATCTTAAAACAATTTTGGTAACAATACCCAAAGTGCCCTCACTGCCTACTATTAACTGCGTTAAATTATAACCAGTTGCATTTTTTAACACATTGGAACCTGTCCATATAATTTCACCAGTAGGTAAAACTATTTCTAAGTTTAAAACATAATCCTTCACAACACCATATTTCACCGCCTTAGGTCCTCCAGAATTTTCTGATATATTACCACCGATAAAACAAGATCCTTTACTAGGCACCACCTGTAAGTCCAGTACCTGCACCTCTGGGTGTGACATGAATTAAATGTTGGTTACAAAGTATTAGTAATTTTGAAATTTCTTCTGCAGTTCTTGGCTTTACGACTACCTGTGGTGCGTAATGCAATTTTTCTGTTTCATCGCTACCGTATTTGGCAAAACTTTCTTCGTCTGTAAAAAAGTAAGTAGCCCCTACAATTGACTTTATTTCTTCTAATAGGGAAAGGGTAATATTGTTCATACCAGTAAAATAATTTTAAAACGAGCTATTTAAAAAAGTCCATACAACATGCCGTCCACCTTGCTTATAATTTCGCCTAAATCTTCTTCCGATTCGCCGAATTTATTTTTATCGCAGTCGATAATTAATACAGGACCTTCTTTATAGCCATCTATCCATTTATTATAGTACTCGTTTAATTTTTTTAAATAATCTAAACGAATATTTTCTTCATATTCTCTACCTCTTTTTTGAATTTGGGAAACCAAGGTAGGTACAGAGGCTTTTAGGTAAATTAATAAGTCTGGAGGTTGTACCATTGTTTTAATAGTACTAAAAAATTTAAAATAGTTGTCAAAATCTCTTTTGCTCATTAAGCCCATCTCATGCAAGTTGGGAGCAAAAATATTAGCATCTTCATAAATGGTTCTATCTTGAATCACTGTTTCAGTGCCTCTTTGAATTTCTAAAATTTGGTTCAAGCGGCCATGTAAAAAATAAATTTGCAAATTAAAACTCCAACGCGTCATGTCGTCATAAAAATCCATCAAGTAGGGGTTGTGGTCTACATCCTCAAATTGAGGTATCCAACGATAATGCTTGCTTAACATTTCGGTTAAGGTAGTTTTACCTGCTCCAATGTTTCCTGCAACTGCAACGTGTTTTGGTTTTTTAGCTTTTGCCATGGTGTGAAAATATAAAATAGTTGAGTACTATTTGGCTATGTTAATAATTAATTCGTCTTGTTTAATAATCCATCCCAACGGCCTTTCTTACCATCGACAAAGTACCAGAAGCGCTTGCTCTAGCTTTATCTGCTCCCTGTCTAATGATCTTTGTAAGTAAGTCTTTGTTGTTTTGTAAATCAATTGCCTGATTACGAATAGGTTGAATAAACCTAACCATATCCTCGGCCAATTGCTTTTTCATATCTCCATATCTTATGATACAATTTCCATCACTACTATTATTGAAATCATCTTCAAATTTTTGTACTGTATCCTTGTCACTCACCAATTTCATTAAGGTAAATAAGTTCTCAATATAATCGGGCATTACTGAATTTGGTGTAAGGGGTCCTTGATCGGTTTTGGCCTTTTTAATTTTATTACGAATAGCCTCATCTTCATCAGCTAAAAACAAAGTGGTGTTCTGATTTTCGCTCTTACTCATTTTACCATTGCCATCTAAGCCCAATATTTTTACTAGCTCGCTATTATAATTAAAGGCATATGGTAAAGGAAAGGTTTCACCGTATCTGTAATTAAAACGCTCCGCAAAATTGCGGGCCATTTCTAAATTTTGTTCTTGGTCCTTGCCCACGGGCACTTTCACCGCGCGGTGTATTAATATATCCGCTGCTTGCAGTACTGGGTAGGTAAGTAGTCCTGCATTTACATTCTCAGGTTGCATCCTTACTTTATCTTTGAAAGAAGTGGTCTTCTCCAATTCTCCTTTATACGCCAACATATTTAAATACAAATATAATTCTGCAATTTCTGGAACATCGCTTTGAACATACAAAGACACTTTTTCTGGGTCTAGTCCACAAGCAATATTTTCAGCTACGACTCTAAGTACACTTTCTTTTAAAGTTTTAGTATCAGGATGTGTGGTTAAGCTATGCCAGTTGGCTACGAAAAAATAACAGTTGTATTCGTCTTGCATGCGCACATAATTACGCATGGCGCCAAAATAATTGCCCAGGTGCAAGAAGCCTGTAGGCCTAATTCCGCTCAATACAATTTCCTTTTTCATAGAACTGCGAAGATAATGAATCAGGAACCCATTTTTTGCCATCTTTTTGGGATATTTGTACAGAATTTAAAAATAGTCAGTTTGTCAACAGCTTCTCTTTTATCTAGCCCCATTGAATACCTAAAAGGGGTGGGCCCTCTAAGGGCCGATATGCTTAAAAAAGAGCTGAGTTTATTCACTTTTAACGACCTGCTCCATCATTTTCCGCATCGCCATATTGATAAAACCAAGGTAGGTACGATTGCCTCCATCACCCCTGATATGGATTTTATTCAAATAAAAGGGGTCTTGCAAGGCATTGACATTATTGGAGTAAAAAGGTCGAAACGCTTGGTCACTCAATTGAAGGACGAGACAGGTACTATTGAACTGGCCTGGTTTCAAGGAATTACTTGGGTGCAGAAAAATATAATTGAGGGTCAAGCTTACTTAGTATTTGGAAGGGTTAGTTTTTTTAATGGTAAGGCACAAATGGTGCATCCTGAAATTGAACCCTATGTGGCAAGTACCATGTCGCAAAAATCTTTACTAGAACCAGTGTATTCCACTACTGAAAAACTAAAGGCGCGTGGGCTTAATGCCAAACAAATTGGAAAACTCACACAAACTTTATTTCAACAAATAAGTGATAGAGATGTTCCTGAAAATTTACCCAGTCATTTATTAGAAAACAGAATGGGTAGATGGGAGGCCTATAGACAAATACATTTTCCCACATCCGGGGCGCATTATAAAGAAGCCGTAGACCGACTAATTTTTGAAGAATTATTTATGGCCCAAGTAAGACTTAATTTAATAAAAATTGATAGACATAAAAATAGCAAGGGTCTATTATTTGAAAAAGTAGGCGACTATTTTAATACTTTTTATAATAAACATTTACCTTTTGAATTAACGGGTGCACAAAAAAGAGTGATCAAAGAAATTAGACAGGATGTAGGCAAGGGTTATCAAATGAACAGACTCTTGCAAGGCGATGTAGGTAGTGGAAAAACCATGATTGCATTACTTGCTATGTTAATTGCCGCCGATAATGGTTTTCAAAGTTGTTTAATGGCGCCTACCGAAATTTTAGCTTCTCAGCATTATGAAAGTTTATCAGCATTATTAAAAGATATGCCCATTGAAATTGCTTTATTAAAGGGTAGTACAAAAATTGGAGAGCGAAGAAGAATATTGAAAGGATTATTAGAAGACGATATACATTTTGTAGTGGGTACCCACGCCATTATTGAAGATGTGGTGCAGTTTAAAAATTTAGGTTTAGCAGTCATTGATGAGCAGCACCGATTTGGCGTAGCGCAAAGAGCAAAACTTTGGAAAAAATCGTCTATACCTCCGCATGTATTAGTAATGACAGCAACGCCTATTCCAAGAACTTTAGCCATGACTGCTTTTGGTGACTTAGATTATAGTGTGATGGATGAACTACCGCCGGGCAGACAACCTATTAAAACAGTACACCGTTATGAAACTTCAAGAGCCAGTGTAATGGACTTTGTTAAAACAGAAATTATAAAAGGAAGACAGGCTTATTATGTATATCCCTTAATTGAAGAAAGTGAAAAATTAAGTTTTGAAGATTTAATGCAGGGCTATGAACAAGTGAAAAGTTATTTTCCTGAACCTACTTATAAAATTAGTATGGTGCACGGAAGACAAAGCAGTGTAGAAAAAGATACTAATATGCACCGATTTAAAACGGGTGATACACAAATATTAGTGGGTACTACTGTGATTGAAGTAGGGGTAAATGTGCCCAATGCATCGGTGATGGTGATAGAGAGTGCAGAAAAATTTGGCTTATCACAATTGCATCAATTAAGAGGCAGGGTGGGTAGAGGAAAAGAACAGAGTTATTGTATTTTATTAAGTAGTGTGAAAGCAGGTAGAGAAGCCAAGGAAAGATTAAAAATAATGTGCAATACCAACGATGGTTTTTTAATTGCCGAAAAAGATTTAGAATTAAGAGGCCCTGGAGATATTGATGGAACAAGACAAAGCGGAGCTTTGAACTTTAAATTGGCTAATATTATAAACGATAAAATAGCATTAGAAGAAGCAAGAGTAGCGGCTTTCACGCTATGTGAAAAGGATCCAACGCTTCAATTGCCTGAAAATGCAATGATTAGACGTTTTTTAATTAGTCAAAAAAGTAAAATTGGCTGGGGTAAGATCGCCTAAAGGATTCATTTTTTAATTAACTTGCCCTTAGTTATCAATAAAGTTTTTATTATGAAATATACACCTTTAGACCCTCAAATATTTACTCAAAATAGAAAGCGTTTTGTATCCAAAATGCAAAAAAACAGTATTGCTATTTTTGTAAGTAATGATGAATATCCTTTGAATGGAGATGCCTTACATGACTTTAAACAAAATACTGAATTATATTGGTTATCAGGTATTGAACAAGAGGGTTCCATGGTTATTTTATTTCCAGACAACCCCGATCCAAAATATAGAGAAGTATTAGTACTAGTAAGACCACAGGAGTTAAAAGAAATTTGGGATGGCAAAAGATTAAGAGCCAATGAAGCCAAAACTATTTCTGGTATTAAAACAATTGTATGGGTAGACGTTTTAGATGGGATCTTGCAACAATGGGTGCATTTAGCGGATTCCATTTATTTAGACTCAAATGAAAACGATCGAAAAAATAATTTATTAAGAACCAGTGAATACCGTTTTATTGATGAAATGAAAGCAAGGTATCCACTACATAATTTTTGCAGAGCCGCTACTATTATGAAAGAATTGCGTGCAGTGAAAACAAAGGAAGAAGTGCAGGTGATTCAGAAAGCCATTGATATTACTGAAGTAGCGTTTAGAAGATTATTACAATTCATTCAACCAGGTGTGAAGGAATATGAAATTGAAGCAGAAATTTATCATTCTTTTTTATCTCAACGCGCCACTGGAGTCGCTTACCATAGTATTATAGCGAGTGGTGATAATGCAAGAACCTTACATTATACTAGCAATAATAATGTATGTAAGGACGGTGAATTAATCTTGATGGATTTTGGTGCTGAGTATGGTGGCTACTGCGCCGACTTAACTAGAACCGTTCCTGTCAATGGTAAATTTACTAAAAGACAAAAAGAAGTATACAATGCTTGTTTGCATTTACATGATTATGCAAAGTCTATTTTAAAACCAGGTATTAGTATTTTAAATTATACCGATAAAGTGGGAGAAGAGGCGAGTAAGCAATTTTTAAAAATTGGTTTGCTTAGTAAATCAGATATTAAAAATGAAGATGCTGAAAACAGAGCCTATAGAAAATATTTATACCATGGTATATCGCATCATTTAGGATTAGATGTGCATGACTTAGGTACCAGAACAGCGCCTATTACAGCAGGTATGGTATTTACGGTTGAACCAGGTATTTATATCAAAGAAGAAAAAATGGGTGTGCGTATTGAAAATAATTTTTGGATTACCAAAACAGGTAACCAGGATTTAATGAAAAACATACCTATCAAAGCAGAAGAAATTGAAGCCTTGATGCGAAGAGTTAAAAGCAGTAAAAAATAAAAATGAAAAAACAGATTCCTAATTTAATTACACTGCTTAATTTATTTTTTGGCTGCCTGGCTATTTTGGTTAGTTTTCAATCGGGCACCATGGCCACATTGGATGAAACAGGGGATATGATCATTGAAATTCCCGAACAAATTTATTATGCCAGTATGTTTATTGGACTTGCAGCACTGGTTGATTTTTTTGATGGTTTTGTAGCTCGTTTATTAAAAGTAAATTCAGAATTAGGCAAGCAACTCGATTCACTTGCAGATGTAGTAAGTTTTGGTGTAGCGCCCTCTTTTATTGTTTTTCAATTTTTAAGACTATCTCTTGCTACCGATATCAATGCCTTATCACATACTACAGTTATGATGGTGCCTGCTTTTATTATTGCCTTAGCGGGCGCCTACCGTTTAGCTAAATTCAATATCGATCCAGACCAAGCCACTTATTTTAAAGGGGTGCCTATTCCCATGATTGGTATTTTAACGGCAGCCTTTCCCTTAGTGTATTGGCAGTCTCAAACTACCATTTTTTCAAAATTATTATTGAACCCTTCATTTTGGTATATCTATATTATTGTAGTTTCTTATTTAATGGTGTTGGATAGACCCATGCTTGCTTTGAAGAGTTTTAGCGGAAAGAAGAAATTAATACTACCCTTAGCCTTAGTGGCAGTAGAAACCATTATTTCTGCCTACTTTTTTAAATGGATGGCCATCCCATTTGGCTTTATTGGCTATTGCTTAGTATCTTTGATTTACAGAAAAACAATCACTCAATAAAATTCGTATGACATTTCAAGTTCAAATTAAAGTAATGCCTTTGAAAGATTTATTAGATCCTCAAGGAAAGGCAGTTTTAGGGGGCCTACATAATTTAGGTATGACAGGTGTAAAAGATGTAAGAGTAGGTAAACATATTACATTACAAATTGAAGCAGCCAACGAAGCAGCCGCTAAAGAAATTGCAGAAACAGCAAGTAAGCAATTATTAGCCAATGCAGTGATGGAATATTTTGAAATTGAGGTGCTTAAGGCTTAGATTCTTTTAATTCATTTTTAATTATTTCCATGCTATATATTGTTCCTACACCTATTGGAAATTTAAAAGATTTTACTTTCAGGGCCATTGAAGTGCTTCAAGAAGTAGATTTTATCTTGTGTGAGGACACACGTACTTCCTCTAAGTTATTACAGCATTATAAAATTCATAAGCCACTTACGCCTTATCATCAACACAATGAGCATAAGGTAGTGGATCATTTAGTACAACAATTGCAAGCAGGTAAAAATATTGCCTTAATTACCGATGCTGGCACACCTGGTATTTCCGATCCAGCCTTTTTATTAGTACGCGCTTGTAAAGCAGCTGGGGTTGCCATCACAAGTTTACCGGGCGCTACTGCCTTTGTACCAGCACTAGTAAATAGTGGTTTGCCTGCCACTCGTTTTATATTTGAAGGTTTTATTCCTTTAAAAAAAGGTAGAAAAACTTTAATGGAATCCTTGGCAAACGAAGAGCGTACCATGATATTTTATGAAAGCCCTATGCGCTTAGTAAAAACATTAGAATTATTCGCCACTCATTTTGGAGCCGATAGACAAGCTTCTGTAAGTAGAGAACTTACCAAAATTTACGAAGAAAACATTTCGGACTCTTTAGCCAACTTAATTACCCATTTCTCTTCCAAGCAAGTGAAGGGAGAAATTGTGATTGTGGTAGAGGGGAAACCATAGAAAAGTGATTTCCATTTTATATCCCCGTACTCATATTTAATTAGACTTTTTCTAATTAATAAATTAAATTAGATTCTTAATTCAGCCCTATGTTAAAGAAGTCAATTCTATCTATTCTTACATTTATTTGTTTTGCAAATTTCTCTTATGCCCAAGCCGATCGTTGGCAACAACATATCGACTATAAAATTAAAGCAGCCCTTGATGTTACTACTAATATTATAAAGGGAACAGAAGAAATAGTGTATACGAATAATTCAACCGATACTTTGCGCAAGGTTTATTTCCATATGTATTGGAATGCCTTTCAACCTAATTCTTCAATGGATATTCGTAGTAGAGAGCTTGGAAAAAATTTATTAAATTTTAGACGTGGTGCTATTACTGCCTCTAATGCAACTATGTTAGGTCAAGAAGCTACACAAGATTGGGATAGAAGGGTAAGAGATCGTATACAAAAATTAAAACCCACTGAAATAGGTTATCAAAGAATAAGTCAAATTATAATAAATGGTAAGGCGCAAAAATTAATGGAGCACGAAACAATTTTAGAAGTGCAATTAACACAAGCTATTGCGCCCAAAACTTCTATTAAAATGAACTTGCAATTTGAAGCGCAGGTGCCTGTTCAAATAAGACGCTCTGGTCGTGATAATGCAGAGGGTATTCGTTATTCAATGAGTCAGTGGTATCCTAAAATGGTAGAATATGATTACCAAGGATGGAATACCAATGCCTATATAGCACGTGAGTTTCATGGCGTTTGGGGAAATTATGATGTGACATTAAGTTTAGATAAATCTTATATGGTGGCAGCCACAGGTGTATTACAAAACCCTAATGCAGTAGCCGATAAATTCGGTAACCTTTCTTGGAATTTTACAGGAAAAAATATTCATGATTTTATGTGGGCTGCAGATAATAAATACAAGCATTTATCTAAAGAAGTGCGCAAAGGATTAACCTTACATGTTTATTTTAAAGAAAATAATGCGTCATCTGATAGTGCTTGGGCCAATATTTTATGGGCTGCTGAAAAAGCATTGCCGTATATGGAGAAAAAATATGGTGCTTATCCTTATCCTCAATATTCCTTTATCCAAGGAGGAGATGGGGGTATGGAATACGGAATGGGAACTTTATTAAAAGGCCCTAGTCTTGGAACTGCTATTCATGAGTGGATGCATACTTGGTACCAACATATATTAGGCACCAATGAAAGTTTATTCCCTTGGATGGATGAAGGCTTTACTTCTTATGCTGAAGATGATATTACTTATTGGTATAATAATAATTATGCAACATTATCGCCTTATATCAATGAAAAAGAAAAAGCAAGATTAAAAGCGGAAATAGAAACTGCAAAAACACAATTACCCGCTATTCAATTTGGAAACTATGCAGGTTATTTAACTTTAGCAAAAAGTGGTATTGAAGAACCCATGAGCACACATTCCGATCATTATAATTATAATTATTCATACAGTAGCGCTGCTTATACTAAAGGCGCCACTTTCTTAGGCTTATTAGGTTATATAGTAACTGATTCAGTTAGAGATGCTATTTTATTGAATTACTATAATATATGGAAGTTTAAACATCCTAATGCCAATGACTTTACAAGAGTTGCAGAAAAAACAAGTGGTATACAATTGCAGTGGTTAAAAGAATATTGGGTGAACTCTACAAAAACCATCGATTATGGTTTAAATAATATTGAAGTGAATGCTAACAATGCAAACGCTATTATAAGTATTCAACGCAATGGTAAATTTCCTATGCCTATTGAAGTTCTTGTTACCTATAAAGACGGCAGTAGTGAGCTGCATTATATTCCATTAGATTTAATGTTAGGCGCAAAGCCAGCAGAGGGTAGCGTAAATAGAATTATGCATACAGAATGGCAGTGGGTAGCCCCTAGCTATACTTTTGAAACCAGCAAGCCACTATCTGCATTGAAATCAATTGAAATTGATCCTAGCCAACGCATGCCTGATATTAATAGAAGTAATAATAAATTAGAGATACCTAATTAGCGTAGAGAGAGTGAGAGAAGATAATTAAGGCTTCTTTACTTGTATGATAAACTTCTCTTCAAAATAAGCTTCTTGAAAAATGTCATGAATGGACATCATTTTAGGACGCAGTCCACTTTC
>JAJTDP010000049.1 GCA_021300455.1 Sediminibacterium sp.
TCGGGCCCGTGTCTCAGTGCCCGTGTGGCTGATCATGCTCTCACATCAGCTAATGATCGTAGACTTGGTGAGCCGTTACCTCGCCAACTATCTAATCATACGCACACCCATCATCTAGCGCCGAAGCTATAATAACAATGTGATGCCACATCGTTATGTTACGGGGTATTAATCCAAATTTCTCTGGGCTATTCCCCACTAAAAGGAAGGTTGTGTACGTGTTCCGCACCCGTTTGCCGGTCGCCATCAAAGTATTGCTACTTCATGCTGCCCCTCGACTTGCATGTATTAAGCTTGCCGCTAGCGTTCATCCTGAGCCAGGATCAAACTCTCCATTGTAAATGTTGTTTGATCTGACTATCAATCTCAATAAATTAAAATTAACGTCTGATATAATTCTTGTTGATGCTTAAACCTTTACCTGTATTTTATCAAGAATACAGTTACTATTGTTTCCAAACTTTCAAAGATCTTTTGTGCTTTTTTTGCGCCCTATTATTCGTAGGGGGTGCAAAGGTAGGCACATTTATATTTATAGCCAAACTTTATGGTGAAAAAAATAAATTAATAATAAATTAATCATTCATAAAATAGGCAATATAATTTCGAAGAGCTACTCTTTTTTTGAAGAGGGACGGCAAAGATACAGCTGTTATTTAGTTCCACCAATTATTGGTAGAAGTATTTTAAAGTATTTTGGACTTTATTTTGCTGGAAAATTACCTCGAAGAACAATCCGTTTTGCGAGCTTTTATCGTTAGCGGGCGGCAAAGATAGGAAGCCCTGGCTACTATCCAAATATATTGTATACTATTTTGTAATTTTTTACGTTCAAAAGGTTCAAAATCTGTGCATTAGCAGGCTAAACCCAATACTAGTAAGCTTTCTAGACTAGACTATTTTTTTCAAAAAAGGAGGGTATTCTATTAGAGATAAATATAATCCGTGGGCTGGAGTAGAGAAATCGGCCAGCTGTTCGTTATTGGATAGGACAATCTCATGCCATTTTTCTAGGCTAATTTGGCCTCGGCCTACCTGTAAAAGGGTGCCCACTAGGCCACGAATCATGCCTCTTAAGAAGCGGTTCGACTCAATATGAAAGGTATAACCGTCCTCTGTCATCTCCCAAACAGCCTTTGTAATATTGCATTCAAAGGTGTTTACCTGGGTATTTTTCTTTGAAAAAGTCTCAAAATGAGTATAGGTTAATAAGCTTCGAGTGGCTTCTTGCATCAGTTCCATGTTCACCGCATAGGGATAAAACCAGGAATGGCCCTCTAAAAAAGGGTTTTTTTGCGTGTGTATCTTATATATGTAAGCCCTTTTTACGGCATCAAACCTTGCATGCGCATCCAAAGGGACAGCATATAGGGCCTTTACGGCAATACTCTTAGTAAGTAAGGCATTCATATTATATATATGCTTCGATTCAATAGGTAGGTCGGTATCAAAATGAAAAAAGTTTTGCATGCCGTGTACACCTGCATCAGTTCTGGAAGCGCCGGTCAATAAAATGGGTGTTCTAAATATCGTATCCAAGGCTTTTTCTATTTCACCTTGAATGGTTTGTTGATTGGCCTGAATTTGAAATCCACCATACAAACTACCATCGTAAGAAACTTCAAGAAAATACCTGGCCATCAATGATTATTTTATACTGCTAAGCTAGTTATTTTTTTATAAGTAACTTAGATGTATCAAATACGCATTTGATATAATGCAAAAAATTAGGACGATGAGAAAAATTTTAATACTTAATTTATTAGTGATTGCTTTTAGCTTAAACGCTACAGCCCAAGACAAGCAAGACTTTAAAGAGATAGAAGATACTAGTTGGAAAAGTATTTATCGAGACATTCCCGTAAAAGAAAATGAATTAGTACACACTAAATTAGTAGCAAGTTTTAATTACGCAAAATCACAATTAAATGGAGAAGCTTGGTTGCATCTGCGTCCGTATTTAAAGGCAACTAGTTCATTAAGCCTTGATGCGAAAGGTATGGACATTCATCAGCTAGGCTTAATGATGAATAATAAATTCACTACTCTTAAATATACTTATGACGGACTTATTATTAATATACAACTAGATAAGACTTATAAGCCTTCGGAAAAATATACTGTATATATTAAATACACCGCTAAGCCGAACGAGTTTAAAAGCAAGGGCAGTGCAGCTATAAGCGATGCTAAAGGTTTATACTTTATTAATCCATTAGGCAAAGACAGTAGCAAACCTATTCAAATTTGGACCCAAGGGGAAACTGAAGGCACTTCTGTATGGTTACCAATTATTGATAAGCCCAATCAAAAAAGTACACAAGAATTTCAATTAACGGTTCCCTCTAAATATGTAAGCCTTTCCAATGGATTATTAACAAAACAAATTAATAATAAAAATGGAACACGCTTAGATATATGGAAGATGGATCTACCACATGCTCCCTACTTATTTTTTCTAGCCGTAGGCGATTATGCTATTGTAAAAGATACCTATAAAGGCAAAGAAATAAGTTATTATGTTGAGAAAGAATATGAAAAAGTAGCGAGACAAATTTATGGCATGACCCCTGCTATGATTGCCTATTATGAAAAAATATTAGGTATTGATTTTCCTTGGGCCAAGTATGCACAAATTAGTGGTAGAGAGTTTGTAAGTGGTGCAATGGAAAATACTACAGCTACCATGCATAATGAAATGGTGCTGCAAGATGCGCGTGAATTAAAAGATGGCAATGGTTGGGAGAGTACTATTGCACATGAATTATTTCATCATTGGTTTGGAGATTTCGTAACAGCTGAAAGCTGGAGTAATATTACTGTTAACGAAAGCTTTGCCGACTATAGCCAGACGCTTTGGCTAGAACATAGTAAGGGAAAGGATGCAGCTGAATATGAAAATTATACAGGCTTAAGATATTATTTAAGCAGTCCCGCTGACGCAGAAAAAGATTTAGTTCGTTTTTTTTATAAAGAACGCGAAGATGTTTTTGATTTAGTGAGCTATCAAAAAGGAGGAAGGATATTGAATATGCTACGCCACTTAGTGGGCGATAAAGCGTTTTTCGCTTCCTTACACAGCTATTTAGAAGAGAATAAATTTGGCAGCGGCACGGCTATTAAATTAAAGTTGGCTTTTGAAAAAGAAACCGGCAAGAACTTGGATTGGTTTTTTAACCAATGGTATTTTGGTAGCGGCCACCCTTATGTGCGCATTGAACAAAAATATATGCCTACTGAAAAAAAGGTATTAATGATTGTACAACAAAATCAATTACAAAATAAAACCTTCATACTTCCTATTGGTGTTGATGTATATGTAGCAGGCCAAAGAAATCATTATGAGGTTTGGAATAAAAATAGAATTGATAGTTTTTACTTTGATGCAGCTACACAGCCCGACAATGTGAATGTAGATAATGACAAAACCTTACTATGGTTTAAGGATGAATCAAAAACAATGAGCGAGTATGCCTTTCAATATTTTAATGCAAGAAATTTTCTAGACAGATTAGAAGCCATTAACGAAGCTGCTGAAAATTTAACGGACAAAAATGCACAGGCTATATTAAAAGCTGCCTTAAAAGATAGTTTTTATGTAATTAGAGCAAGGGCCATTCAAAGCTATAACCCTACAGCATTGGATGAAGCCATAGAAAATACATTTGTACAATTAGCTGGTACCGACCCTTCTAGCGAAGTCAGAGAACAAGCCATTGACGCTTTATCAGGCACATACAACGAAGACTATATTGACCTATTTACTTCTCTAACAAAAGACTCTTCTTATACAGTAAGTGGTGCTGCTTTAGATGCGCTTGAAAAAATTGACTCTAGCGCTGCATTATCTATTGCCACCAAGGCTTCCACTCAAAAAATTAAAAAGAGATTAAATACTTCAGTTACTGCTATTCTTGCTAAATACGGAGACGAGCAAATTTTTGATTTTATTGCTAAGCAATTTGAGCTATTGAACGACCAGTCTGCTGAAAAATTTTACATGACTGTAGCCTTTGGACAATTACTACAAAAAGTAAATAACCCTATTAGCTTTAAAAAAGGAATTGATTTAATTGTAAAATTTAGAGAAAGTATTCCTAAGGATTATCGAAGTCAATCGGATCCTTATTTTAATACCAAGGTGTTAGCAGAAATATTAAAAGCAAAGAAGGCTAAAGGACAACAAGATTTAGTGGATATGGTTACAGCAGTTATTCCAAAAATGTAAGAGTTCTTTTTAAAAGCTAAACTCAAACAAAAAGGTCCCGATTACTCGGGACCTTTTTAAAAATCATTAGAGTGTTTTTATCTAGATTTTATATTTAATAAAAATCTAGATAAAAATTACCAACCGCCGCTGGCTCCACCGCCACCAGAACTTCCACCACCAAAGCCGCCGAAGCCACCGCCGCCTCCACCGAATCCTCCACCGCCGCCACGACCACCGCCACCTAATAGTGAACCTAATAACATACCTGTGGCTACATCACTGAATCCGCCACCACCAATATTAGAACCGCCACCACCACCTTTTTTACCAAGGATGGCCACGATAATAAATAATATTAATACAAAGAGTAAGGGATTGCTACCCTTTCCTTTTGCTCGTCTTTCACGCTTCTCTTTATATTCACCCACCGCAGCTTTTGCAATATCATCTGTGGCTTTATCAATACCTTCATAATAAGCTTGCTGTCTAAAGGCTGGCTTGATATCATTGTCAATAATACTATTAGCAGTAATATCAGGAAGAGCACCTTCTAATCCATAACCAACTTCAATACGAATTTTTTTATCTTGAATAGCTATTAATAACAAAACACCATTTCTTGATTTTTTATTACCAATTCCCCATGTTCTAAAAAGTTTATTAGCATATTCTTCAATAGGGTTACCCTCTAATGTTGGAAGTATAACTACTGCAATTTGATTAGAACTTGCATCGTCAATAGCTACTAATTTATTCTCCAAGGCCTGTTTTTGCTCAGGGCTTAATACACCCGCTAAGTCTGTTACTAGAACAGGGGGATTAGGCCTTTCAATAACATTTTGCCCATTCACAATTGTAAAAGAGAAAAATGTAATAATAAAAACAATAAATAGCTTGGTTAATTTCATGGTATCTTCTTGCTTAATGATTATTTACCCATCATGATTTCATCCGATAATTCATTTGAATCTGAAACGCGATCATAAGGGAAATGATCTGTGAGCGCTTTACCTATGGCTGCAATGACAACAGACATGCCTTGCACATAATTTTCATTTTTAAACTGCGCTGTCATTTCTTGTACTTGACTGTACCAAAATTCAACACCTACTTTATCGTAAATGCCTTGATCGGCATAGATAGCTAGCTTTCTATCTTCCACTGCTACATATACTAAAACACCATTGCGTTCTTTAGTTTCATGCATCTTTTCTTTGTGAAATATTTCTGTGGCCCTAGAAAGTGCATCGCCTTTTTTTGTTCTGCTTTCAACATGCAAACGAATTTCTCCGCTGGTTGTTTTTTCAGCAGCTTGAATAGCCTGGACAAGCATTTGCTTGTCCGAGGTATTCAATAATTTGTCTGTATTAGATTTAAAAAACGAAAAGGGATTCCACATAAATTAGATTAAAGAATGGCGATAAACAGATACGTTAAAATTTAACTTCAGGCGCTTTAGAAGCACCTTCCTCTGCTTTAAATCCTTCTTTAGTTTTGAATCCAAAAGCGTTTGCTAATAAGTTAATAGGGAATGATCTTGCTTTTTTGTTGTAGTCAGCTACAGCACCGTTAAAATCATTTCTAGAAACTTTAATTCTATTTTCAGTTCCTTCTAATTGAGCTTGTAATCCACGGAAAGCTTCATTGGCTCTTAGGTTAGGATAGTTTTCAGAAACTACCATTAAACGACCTAAGGCTTGAGATAACTGTCCTTGATTGGCTTGGAATTGTTGTAATTTTTCTGGTGTTAAATCCTTGGCATCTACTTTCATTTGTGTAGCGCTTGCACGTGCAGCAATTACATTTTGTAAAGTAGTTTGTTCAAAACTAGCTTCTCCTTTAACAGAGGCCACTAAATTAGGAATTAAGTCGGCTCTACGTTGATAGTCACTTTGAACATTGTTCCAAGTTTGGTTTACATTCTCGTCTTGGTTTACTAATCCGTTATAACCATTGCATCCCATTCCAAATAAGATAACAATGACTCCTAAGAAAATAAATAAACCTAAATTTTTGCGTAACATATTTTTGTATTTGTTTATAAAGATAATGCAAAGCAGATGCCAAACTTTGCTTATGACGGAATTACATGACAAAAAAATCCCCCCAGCGAGGCTGAAGGGAAGATTTTAACATGTTTTTAGGCTTAATTCTAGGTTTGCCGACCATTTAACCTTGAATAGCTGCTATTCCTGGAAGTGTTTTGCCTTCAAAATATTCTAGCATGGCTCCACCGCCTGTGCTTACATAACTTACTTTGTCATTAAAACCAAACTGGTTAACGGCTGACACACTGTCGCCACCCCCTACTAAACTGAATGCGCCGTTTTGAGTAGCTTCTGCCACAGCCACTGCAATAGCCTTGGTACCCGCTTGAAAATTTTCCATTTCAAAAACACCCATCGGACCATTCCACAATATTGTTTTACTTACTAAAATTACTTTGGCAAATTGTTCTCTTGATTTTTCTCCTACATCTAAACCTTCCCAACCATCTGGAATTTCTCCGCTCGCACAAGTTTGTGTATTGGCGGTATTACTAAAATCATCGGCCACTACATTGTCAACAGGCAAATGAATATTTACACCCTTCGCTTTTGCTTTGGCTAAAATTTCTAAAGCCAGTGGCATACGGTCGTCTTCATGAATTGACTTTCCAATTTTTCCACCCTGTGCTTTAAAGAAAGTATAGGCCATTCCCCCACCAATAATAATATCAGTAGCGCGCTCTAATAAATTTTCAATGATTAAAATTTTATCAGACACTTTCGCTCCACCAATAATAGCTGTAAATGGTTTTTGTGCAGCATGCATTACTTTCTCCGCGCTCATTACTTCTCCTTCCATCACTAGCCCAAAGGTTCTATTTTCTTTTGAAAAGAATTGTGCAATAATAGCCGTGGATGCGTGCGCACGGTGTGCGGTTCCAAATGCATCATTCACATATACATCTCCTAATTTTGATAATTTTTCAGCAAAGGCTATATCTCCTTTTTCTTCTTCTTTATAAAAACGAAGGTTCTCTAATAATAAAACTTCGCCAGCTTTTAAAGCAGCTGCTTTATCTGTTGCTTCTACACCAATGCAATCGTTGGCAAAACCAACATGCACACCGCCTAATAATTCAGATAAATGTTTTACAATATGTTGTAAAGAATATTTTTCAGTAGGACCTTCCTTAGGACGACCTAAATGACTCATTAAAATAACACTGCCTCCGTCTTTTAAAATTTTTGTAATGGTAGGAATAGTGGCGCGCATACGATTGTCGTCGGTAATTTCAAAGGCATCGTTTAAGGGCACATTAAAGTCAACTCTAATTAAGGCCTTCTTGCCTGCAAACGAAAAATCTTTAAATGAACCCATCCTACTTATTTTATTTTACTTGCGAAATACTTCACTGTACGCACTAACTGGCTTACATAGCTCATTTCGTTATCGTACCAGCTTACTGTTTTAACCATTTGCACATCGCCTTGAGTCATTACTTTAGTTTGTGTTGCATCAAATAATGAACCATAAGAAATACCAATTACATCAGAGCTTACAATTTCATCTTCTGTATAACCAAAAGATTCATTCGCCGCTGCTTTCATAGCTGCGTTAATTTCTTCTACTGTTACTTTCTTAGATAAGATAGTAGTTAATTCTGTTAAAGAACCTGTGATGGTTGGAACGCGTTGTGCAGATCCATCTAATTTACCCTTTAAAGAAGGTAATACTAAACCAATTGCTTTTGCAGCACCTGTACTATTAGGTACAATGTTTGCAGCAGCAGCACGTGCACGTCGTAAATCACCTTTAGGATGTGGACCGTCTAAAGTATTTTGATCGTTGGTATATGCATGTACTGTTAACATTAAACCTGTAACAATACCGAATTTATCTTCTAATACTTTAGCCATAGGTGCTAAACAGTTGGTAGTACAAGATGCACCAGAGATAACTGTTTCAGTACCATCTAAAATTTCGTGGTTGGTATTAAATACCACTGTTTTCATATCGCCAGTAGCTGGTGCAGAAATAACTACTCTCTTAGCACCTGCTTTAATATGTAATTCTGCTTTTTCTTTATCTGTGAAAAATCCAGTTGATTCAATGACTACATCTACATTATGTGCTCCCCAAGGAATTTGAGAAGGATCGCGTTGAGCATATATTTTTACAGCATGTCCGTTTACGATTACTGAATCTTCAGTTGATTTTACATCGGCGTTAAAACGACCTTGTGCACTATCATACTTTAATAAGTGTGCCAAAACTGCTGGAGAAGTAAGGTCATTGATAGCCACTACCTCGATACCTTCCATGTTATAAATTTGGCGAAAAACCAAACGACCGATACGGCCAAAACCATTGATTGCAACTTTAACTGAACTCATTGTATTAATTTTTATTTTCAATAGGAGATGCAAAGGTACCATCTTTTTAAAAAATATGGGTTAAATAACTAAGAAGAAATGAACAAAATCAGGGGATTTATACAAACAATTGATCGTATTTGGGCATGCCTGCTACGATTTCAGCTATTGGCATGGGTATAATTAAAAACCGCTAGGGCATTGATATTCACTAAAAAAGCCAAAAACTTTTGGCAGTAAAGAGTTTGCGACCTATTTTTGCGACCCTAATAACATAGTGGACATGGAGCGTTCGACTAAGGGTTAG
>JAJTDP010000076.1 GCA_021300455.1 Sediminibacterium sp.
GGTGCTAGGTACTGCAACTTTTGGACGACCTGCTTGCATAAATTGTAACAATGCCATTTGTGCTGTTGCGTCTTGCATCGCAACGCGGTCTGGAGCAAAGTCTACATAAGAACCGCCTCTTTCAAAATTACTTGGAGATTGATCACCATGTAAATGTGAAAAAAGAATTTTTTCTGAAAGGGTTAGGGGTCTGCCAAGTGCTTCTCTAGCTGCATTAATTTTTGCAGGCATTTCTGCGTACACTTTTTTGATCATTTCAATGTCAAAAGCCATAACATTAGGTATTTAAAGTGGTTGAATTGATTTTTAAAAATCTGCTGCAAAGTTAAGCCAAAATGCCGATTTTCAGAGTGGAAATTGGTCAAAAACAAGCGATTTTGATGTAAATTATTATAAATACATAGTCTAAACATGATGGCTAAGTAAAAGAAAGAATATCGTTATAATTATTTCAATTCTTTTTTTAGTCCGACAAGTTTTGTTTCCAACTGGATCAATACATTTTTTTGTTCCTTGATAAAACTATTATCGGCTATACTTCCAATAACGGCATTCATTTCAGCTTCATTTTCGTACACCATTTTCCTAAATGGATTTGCATAATCCTTAGCGCGCGTGTTTTGGATACGTATAGTGATGTCTTTTTTGATTTCTAAATAAGTATTTAACCATTTTATAAATTGAGTGGCTGACAGGTTGCTTAGTGATTTTTTGGTGAGCCTTTCTAAAGATGACAATGCATGCAAGTCTTTTCTGGAATTGTATTTACCTGATTCGGTTTCGTAAAATTTGTGTACTTGATTCCAACTTTCGATCTCACCGGATTTGATTTTATTTAATAGCCCTTCCACTTTTTTTTCTGGGATTAACTGTCCTCCGATGTTGGCCCAAGTTAAATTGGTAGGCGATAGCTTAACTTGTTGCAGCGTGCTAATAATACTTTCCCCTTTTTTATTATCTGTAATACGTAAAGCTGCTTCTATACCATATATGAAAATGATTTTTTCAAACATATGGTAAGCATCATAGGATTTAATCAGTTTTACTTTTCGTTTACTATTCTCAAATCCATGCACTATTACTTCTAATGTATCAATCTCTTTTTTAGTCTTGGAGGTTAATAAACTTTCACCTAATATCAATAATTTTGATTCGTCTGGAAATACCGTTTTCTTTTGCTTTGTTAAATGAGCTGTTGCAACCGGTTCATTCACGGAATCAGGAGCAAGGTAATCATATTCAAAGATTGGTGTTTTGTACTTACGTTTGTCTCGGTCCACATACTTCCATGCGTTTCTTGCTAATGCATAAAAATTGTACAAGAACCAGTAGCCTGGCATAATAATTAGTTCGTCTTTTGAAGGATCGTTACTTATTAATGAAAATGGGATTGGAATATTTAGTTCGTAATTATAATCTCCTTTGTTTAGTAAGGCGAAACTAGCAAACACTGAATTATGTTTTATACTTACACACAAACCAGGCCAAAATCCTCTACCCATGATCACTTCACCATCCGCTCCACGGCTATTATGGTTTGAGCCAAGGGTAGCACCTGCCGCAATATTGGATTGTCCCATTACCGTTGCAGCGCATAAGAAACTATTATTATGGTGCTGTTCGTGTGCAGGGAATATCAATGAATTTAAGACCTCACAACAAGAGATTGTTGCATTAGGGCCTAAAAATGAATTAATGAGTCTTGCTCCATACTTCAATTGAGAATAATCGGATAATACAAAACGAACGGCTTTAATACCATAAAATATTCTGCAGCCATAACCAATAATTCCATTCACTAATTCACAGCCTTCACCTATTTGTGTTGTTGCATCTGGGTGGGAATTAATTGTGACGTTCTTTATTTTATTTGCACCTTTTAAATAGGCATCTTCTCCAATCCAAACATCTTTTATGATTTTACAGTTCTTTATTACTGTTCTGTCACCCACTTTTCCGTAGTATCCCAATTTATCATCAAATTGGTTTTCTGTTAATTCAATAAATTTTTGTTGTAAAGTAGAATCTGATCTATTTCTTGTCCATAAATAGGCGTCCCCCGCTGTCATACCATTAAACGGAAGTACTTTTCTGCCGGTATTTTCATTACATATTTCCAACCATATTCTTACCGATTCTGGCTCTCCTTTTTTTAGAATACCATTTCCAAATTTTGCGTGATTGGTGGTGACTAATTCATTTACATTATTAATGATTACCTCATTGCCTAATATATAGTGAGACATATAGTTCACATTATGCACTGATACATTGTTTCCGAAATCACAACTAATAATAGTAGAATTATAAATCCCAATGGGGACAATTAAGTCGCTAAAGCATAAACAGCTTGTTTCTAAATTACCAATGCGGTTTAGGCCAAAGAAAGAACAATTTTTTACCAACTCAGGATTAAATTCATTGGATACTAAAATGTTGGACCATTCATCACTACTGTTTCTATTCCGAACTAATATTTCAATTTCGAATGCAGTTAGCTTGCGATAGGCTATACCACTTCTATTTTGCTTATTTCTTAAATAGTATTCGTCCTTTCCTTTGGGTAAGTCCTTAATAAATCCATAGCCCAACTTGTTAATTGAAATCTTATTAATGTTATTCATATAAAGTAGTAAAATATTTAAAATATAGAGCAAAGATTCTGTCCAGGTTCACGCTATTCCACGGTAACTGATTTTGCTAAATTTCTTGGCTTGTCTACATCAATACCTTTATAAGTACCTACATAATAACTTAATAATTGTAAAGGGATTACACTTAACAGGGGGGCAATAACCTCGTCGATATCTGGCACAAACATAATATTGTCAGACATGGTTGGCAAAACGGTATCACCTAGGGTAGCCACAGCAATTACCTGCCCTTTTCTAGCTTTAATTTCCTGAATATTTGAAACTACTTTGTCATAATACATATCCTTGGTGGCCACAAATACTACTGGTAGATTTTCGTCCACCAAAGCGATAGGGCCATGTTTCATTTCTGCTGCAGGATAACCTTCGGCATGTATATAGGTAATCTCTTTTAATTTTAAGGCACCTTCTAATGCAATCGGAAAATTATAACCACGTCCTAAATATAAAAAGTCACTAGCACCTTTATATTGTTGTGCAATGCTTTCAATTTTAGAAGTATCCGCTAAAATTTCTTTTACTTTTTTTGGAACAGAAGCCAACTCGTTTACTAAGTGTGAATAACGTTCATCACTAATGCTTCCTTTTGCTTTGGCCATTTTTAATGCCATCATTGTTAATACAGCTAATTGTCCTGTAAATGCCTTTGTACTTGCTACACCAATTTCTGGTCCTGCATGGGTATAAGCACCTGCATGACTTAATCGTGCAATACTACTTCCTACTGCATTTACCACACCAAATATAAATGCTCCTTTTTCTTTTGCACTTTCTAGTGCTACTAAAGTATCGGCCGTTTCGCCACTTTGCGAAATAGCAATAATCACATCACCAGCATGAATCACAGGATTACGGTATCTGAATTCAGATGCATATTCTACTTCCACAGGTATACGGCATAACTCTTCTATCATATATTCTGCTACCAAACCTGCATGCCAACTGGTTCCGCAAGCCACAATCAAAATACGCGATGCCTTTGTTAGGGCTTCAATATGGTTGTCTACACCTGCCATAACAATTTGTTGTTGCTCATGTAATAACCGACCTCTTAAACAGTCGAAAATAGTATCGGGTTGTTCAAAAATTTCTTTCAACATGAAATGTTCGTAGCCACCTTTTTCAATAGCGGCAAGTTCCATATCTAGTTTCTGAATAAAGGGAGTTTGTTTTTCGTTTCCTAACACTTCCTTTGTGTACTCGATAATAGGAGATGCGTCGCTTGCTAAAAAGTGTTCACCTTTGCCAATGCCAATAACCAACGGACTTCCTTTACGTGCAGCAATAATGGTTTCAGGATCGTCCTGATCAATTAATAAAATACAATAAGCACCTACAATTCTTTTTAACGCAATACGTAATGCTTCTTCTAAAGTACTTTTATTATTGTCCTGAATATCTTGAATAAAATTTAATAACACTTCGGTATCGGTATCACTTTTAAAAGTATATCCCTTGTTCGTTAACTCTTGTTTGATTTGTGCATAGTTCTCAATAATACCATTGTGAAGCATGGCTAACCTGCCATTATTTGATAAATGTGGGTGAGCATTTCTGTCAGATGGTTCACCATGTGTTGCCCAGCGTGTATGTCCAATGCAGATAGTTGAGTGCATATTTTTCCCAACCACGGCTTCCTCTAATTCTACAACCTTCCCTTTCTTTTTGTGTACTTGTAAATCACCGTCTTGAATAATGGCAACCCCGGTACTGTCGTAACCACGGTATTCTAGTCGCTTTAAACCTTTTAATACAATTGGATAAGCTTCCCTATGGCCAATATATCCTACAATTCCACACATAATTTACATTTTTTTAATTAAAAAAAATCTGAAAGGTTATTTCCTTGGCATAAAACGTAGGCAATAGTATGAAATAAATCTGCTGCAAAATTACGAAAAAAAGAGGGGTGCTCAAAAGAGTTTCTTTACTATAAATGCCCTAAATTGCCCTACACTTCTTAAAAAAGTACCGTTATGATTCAAAAAATGAGGGAATTTGTAGAATTAAGGGCTTTTGGCGTTTGTAATGCCATAGGGGAAAGGCTAGGTATTGCCACTTCCCGTATTAGAATGTGGTTTATT
>JAJTDP010000077.1:0-2615 GCA_021300455.1 Sediminibacterium sp.
ATTAATATGAGAGTAGCAGTAGCACTAGCTATTTTTGGTGGAGGGGGCATTGGTTATAAATTGTATTTAGCCATGCGTGTGTTACATTATAAAGATGCTGTTGCACTTATTATTTGTATTATTATTTTACTATTGATTATTGAAAATCTTTCTAACTATTTGCGTCATAAAATACTAGGAACTTAATTTATTATTTGTCATGAAAAATCCATTATTTAGGTACACATTATTAATAGCTGCATTTACTATAGGTTTAAATGGTTATAGCCAAAAAGCCATTTTTGTGATAGCAGATGGTATTCCAGCCGATGTATTAGAACAAAGTAATTTACCTAATATTCAAAGAGTAATTCATGATGGAACCTATTTAAGGGCGCATGTGGGAGGTGATAAAGGGAGCTATAATCAATCTCCGACCATTTCGGCTGTCGGCTATAATAGCCTTTTAACAGGTGTATGGGCTAATAAACATAATGTATGGGATAACAATATAAAAAATCAGAATTATAACTATCCAAGTATTTTTAAATTATTTAAGGAGGCATACCCTACTAAAAAAATAGCTGTTTTTAGTAGTTGGTTGGATAATCGTACCAAATTAGTGGGAGATGGACTTGCTCAAACAGGGTACATTAAAGTGGATTATGCTGCTGATGGATATGAGCTAGATACGATCCAATTTCCACATGATAAAGCTTCAAAACACATGCATTTAATTGATGAAAAAGTAACTAATCTAGCTGTAGATCATATTAAAACTAAATCACCAGACCTTTCATGGGTTTACCTAGAATACACAGATGATATGGGCCATAGATATGGAGACAGCAAGGAAATGCAAGATGCCTTACAAAAGTTAGATCATCAAATTGGTTTATTGTATGAAGCCATAAAGTACAGACAAAAAAAATTCCAAGAAAAATGGGCTTTTTTCATTACCACCGATCATGGAAGGGACGAGAAAGATGGTAAAAATCATGGGGGTCAATCACTCCGCCAACGATCTACTTGGATGGTTACTAATTTGAAATTAAATACTTATGCTCAAATCGTAAATCCAGGTATAGTAGATATCATGCCTACATTGGCTTCTTATTTAAAAATCAATATTCCTACAACTATTTTGAATGAGATGGATGGAACTAGTTTGATTGGAAAAGTCTCCTTAGTAGAACCCCAAATAAACGTATTTCAACAAAAATTGGATTTAACTTGGAAAAGCATTGATACAATAGGTACAGTAAAAATTTGGATAAGTACTAATAACAATTATTCAGTCAATGGAAAAGAGGACTATACTTTACTTTCAGAAGTACCTTTAAAGCAAAATAGAGCTGTTATTGATATCAGTAAATATCCTTCAAATTTTTATAAAGTCGTATTAGAAGGAAAATACAATACCGTAAACAAGTGGTTCACAAAATAAATGGTTTAATGGTATTTGAATCTGTTGAATAAAGGATAAAAATATTTACATTTTGTATAAACTTTTTTATACATATAAAACAATATGTATGCATTTAATAATCCGTTAACTTCTGCTTAACAATTAGTACACACTGATTCAATTTCTTTATAAAAATTTATAAAATGAAAAAAATCAAAGGAGTACTATCACTACTTTTTTTATTAATTGTGCAGTCTAGTTTTGCACAATTATCGATTAATGGAAGAGTGACAGATTCAGAAAATATACCACTATCTGGTGTAGCCATTGTAGTTAAAGGTGCTAATATTGGAACAACTACAAACGAAAGGGGAGAATATGCAATTAAAACTCAAAAAGAAAATTCCACAATAGTTTTTAGTTTTATTGGATATGATACAAAAGAAGTTAATGTAGGTAAGAATCCTGTTATTAATATTTCTTTAGTAAAAAATAGCAATTTATTGAATGAAGTAGTAGTTACTGCCTTTGGTATTGAAAAATCTAAAAGAAATTTAGGCTACTCAACTCAATCACTGGATGGACGTGAGATATTAAAAGCTCGTGAACCTAACGCATTAAATGCACTTACAGGTAAAATTGCAGGTCTTACAATTGGTAATTCTCCTGAATTATTGGCAGCGCCAAATGTAATGCTTAGAGGTAATTTTGGAATTCTTTATGTGGTAGATGGTATCCCTATCAATACAGATACTTGGAATATCAGTGCAGATGATATAGACACTTATACTGTATTAAAAGGACCAAACGCTTCTGTTTTATATGGTTTCAGAGGTCAAAATGGTGCAATTATTATTACAACCAAAAAAGGCGCTGGTAAGAATAAAGGCCTAGAGTTGAGTTTTAACTCAAGTACTCAATTGCAAACAGGTTTATTGACAAAACCACAAACTCAAAATGAATATGGCTTAGGAAATTCATATAGATATGCTTTTGGAAATGATCCATTTGATGCAGATGGAAGTTTTAGAAGAGCTGCCATTTTTGGACCTCGTTTAGAGGGACAACCTGTCGCTCAATATGATTCACCATTGGATCCAGTTACCGGTAAACGTACATTAACTCCATTTTTAGCAAAAGGAATTAATAACCTTGATAATTTTACTGAAATTGGTGGTTTATTTACTAACAATATTTCAATGGGCTATTCTGACCAAAAAGCAGTTCT
>JAJTDP010000077.1:2635-5021 GCA_021300455.1 Sediminibacterium sp.
ATTTCAATGGGTTATTCTGATCAAAAAGCAGATCTTAGACTTTCTTATACAAATACCAGTCAAAAGGGTATTTTTCCAAATACAAAACTTATGATAAATAATGTCAATTTATCAGTAGGTTATAATTTTACAAAAAAGCTTCGCTTAGAAGGTAACACCAACCTTAGTTTACAGAATTCTCCAAATATTCCAGAAAGCGAATATGGTCCAAATTCTTATGTTTATTCTTTTGGTGTGTATGGTGGAGCACACTTTGATGTACGTGATTTAAAAGACTATTGGGCTAAGCCAGGTGTGAAAGGTATTCAACAATTTAACAGAGAATATGGCCGTACTAATAACCCTTATTTTATGGCTTATGAGTGGCTACGTGAACACAATAAAACTGATATTTATTCTTATCTAACACTTAGCTATGAGGTAGCAGAAGGTTTAAAATTGCAAGCAAGAGGAAGTATGACTAGTTGGGATTTATTTAGAAATGAAAAAATGCCTTACTCAGCAGAGCACTATTCTGTACCAGATCGTGCAGGAAATTATAGAGAAGATAAACGTAAGATGCTTGATTCACAAGGTGACTTCTTAGCGACTTACACTAAAAAAACAACTGATTTTAGCATCGACGTATTGGCAGGAGCTAGTGCCCGCAGGCTAGCTTATAATTCTAGTTATTTAAGTACAAATAACCTAATTATCCCTGGGGTATATAGTTTTTCTAATTCACAAAATCCATTGGTCGGATATACTTTTAGATCTAATATGATGGTGCTTGCTGCTTATTCTAGCATTGATTTAGGGTACAAAAAATATTTTACTATTAACTTAACTGGTCATGCCGATAAGCTTTCTACATTACCTGTTGGAAGTCAATCTTATTTTTACCCATCGGCTTCTATCATTTCAACATTAAGCGATTATATTAATTTACCAAAGTTCATTTCTTTCGCTAAAGTTCGTGGTTCTTACGCACAGGTGCAAGGTGGTTTGGTTTCATCTCAAATTGGAGCATCTAATACTGCATTGGGCTTGCCTGATTGGTACGATAACCAAATTATGACTACTTATGATGGACCAACTTATGGCAACCAAAATACGTACACTACAACCTTACCGTATAATAATTTACCTGGAGCAGTTTATACTAGTTCAGTTGCTAACAGTAGTTTAAAACCATTCACGGTTACATCTACTGAATATGGATTCGATTTTTATGTATTAAATAATAGACTTGGTGCTGACATCACTTATTTCCAAACAATTAATGGTCCTCAAATATTTTCGAGAGATTTAGCGCCATCATCTGGATTTAATGCTCAAAACGTGAACGATATTATTACTAAGAAAAATGGTATTGAATTTTCATTAAAAGGAGCCCCAGTAGTTAAAAATAATTTTAGATGGGATGTATTAGTAAACTATGCAACTTTTAAAGAAGTGTTTGATGAAATAAATGACCCATCAGGAACTATTATCAGAAATGGTGGTGTATTTAGAGTGGGAGATAGAGTAGATAAAATTTTTACAAGAGCATACTTACGTACAACAAATGGTGAGATTATTCATGGTAGTAATGGCCTTCCTTTGGTTGGCCCTTCAGGTATCCAAGGTAACTCATTCATTGGTTATGGTAATAACGATTTCACTTTGGCTATTAATAATAAGTTTAATTATAAAAATTTCACTTTTAGTTTTCAAGTGGATGGTCGTGTAGGAGGTATTATATACAACGATTTATGGACCAATGGAGTACGTGGTGGTGCAGATGCCTCAACTGCTGGTAATACCCCATATGGTATTGCTCGTCTTGCAGAGTGGGAAAGTTTCAAAAAAAATGGAGTGGTTACCCCATCCTATATTGGAGCGGGTGTTATCTTAAAAAGTGGTACAGTTAAATTTGATAATAACGGGAACATAAGTAATTTCAATGAACTTACTTTGGCTCCAAATGATAAGGCGGCTAATTTCCAAGACTATGCTGTAGCTACCTCTAGCTTTACTGGTGAATTTACCCATAGTCGTACTTTTGCAAAACTTCGTGAAATCACACTTGGTTACAATCTACCAACATCTTTAACTTCTAAATTCAAAGTTAAAAAAGCATCATTAACATTTGTCGCAAGAAACGTGTTGTATTTAGGAGCTAGAAGTGACTTAGATGTAGATCAATATTTAAGTAGTACATTATTGCCATATAATGATTTGGGTACTCCTAGATTACAATCTCCATCAGTACGTAGTTTCGGTATCAATCTTAATATTACATTTTAAAACTTTATAGTATTAAATATTAACTGAAATAGTTGCATATTTTAAAATGCTAAAAAAATAAAAATCATGAAAATCAGTAACATAATCACTTTGTTTTGCGGAATCATTTTGTTTTTTA
>JAJTDP010000050.1 GCA_021300455.1 Sediminibacterium sp.
ACTTGCTTACCAATAATAGCAGCTGGGTCAAAATGCATTGCAATACCAGATAGGATGGTTCTTTTTTCAGTACCAAGGTCCACTTCTAATTGTAAAAGCTTATCTGCTTTTTCTACTTTCTTTGCATCAATGATGGTACCTACGCGTAAATCTATTTTTCCAAAATCATCGAAAACAATTTCGGGCTTCAAGCTTTTGTCTTTCGCATCTGAAGGGCCTGCAGCAGGAGTAATATTATCCATAGTTGTTTTTTTAGCGTTGAGATTGCTTTTTAATTGAGCTAGTTCTGCTTCAATTTCTTCATCTTCTATTTTTCTAAATAATAATTCAGGGGGACGTAAGCTATAACCTACTTTTAATAAATTAAAACCACCAGCGTTTTCCCATTCTAGCATTCTGTCCACTACTTTCATCATGTAGCACATTTTTTTAGCCGTGAAAGGTAAAAATGGATTTATTAAAATAGTAAGGTTGGCACATAGTTGCAAGCAGGCATGCATGGTGTTATCAATCTTGGCTTGCGCAGTAGGGTCGGTCTCCATATTTTTAGCAAGTATCCATGGCTCCTTTTTTTGCATGTATTGATTTCCTAAGCGCGCTAAATTAATGACTTCAAACTGCGCTTCTCTAAATTTATACTGCTCTAATAATTCAGTAATTTTTTCCTTGCTCTCTTTAACGCTAATTAATATAGCCTGGTCTTCATCATCTAAAAATTCAATATGAATAGCAGGTACTTTTCCTTTGCATAATTTATGCATCAGCACCCAGGTTCTATTTACAAAATTGGCGAATATGCTTACTAACTCTCCGTTTACAGAATCTTGAAATCCTTTCCAAGTAAATTCACTATCCTTTGATTCTGGTGCAATGGCGGTTAAATAAAAACGAAGACTATCAGCAAGGCCATTACCTCCATTGTCTTTTTTAATCCATTTATTTATAAAGTCATCCATTTCAATACTCCAACCTTTAGAAGTACTCATCTTATCACCTTCTAAATTCATAAATTCATTCGCAGGTACATTCTCAGGTAAAATATTTCCATGCAATTTTAACATGATGGGAAAAATAATACAATGGAAAACGATATTGTCTTTACCAATAAAATGAACCAGCTTCGTTTCTTTATCATTCCAATAAGGGGTCCAATCTTTTCCTGTATTTAATGCCCATTGTTTGGTAGCACTTATATATCCAATAGGTGCGTCAAACCAAACATATAAAACTTTTCCAGCCCCAGTTGCTAGTGGTACTTTTACGCCCCAGTCTAAATCGCGGGTAACTGCTCTAGGTTGTAAGCCACCTTCAATCCAACTTTTACATTGTCCAACCACAGCAGCTCTCCAATCTTTTGCATGGTCATTTAAAATCCATTCGCGTAAAAAATCTTCGTGTTTATTTAAAGGTAAATACCAATGCGTTGTTTCTTTTTTAATTGGTGCTTGCCCACTTAAAGTACTTACTGGATTGATTAATTCTTCAGGACTTAAGCTCTTACCACATTTTTCACATTGGTCGCCATAGGCTTCCGGATGACTACAATTAGGACAGGTACCTTTTATATATCGGTCGGCTAAAAAAGTAGAAGTGGCTTCATCAAAATATTGTTCAGAAGTTTTTGTTTCTAAATCGCCCTTGGCTTCTAAGTCTTTAAAAAATGCACTTGCAGTTTCGTGGTGCAAGGGGTCGCTGGTTCGGTGGTAAATATCAAACTCAATGCCTAGGTCTTTAAAATTTTGCTCAATTATGGGATGGTACTTATCAATAATGGCTTGTGCTGTGGTACCTTCCTTAGTGGCTTGAATAGGAATGGCCGTTCCGTGCTCATCGCTTCCGCAAACAAAAACCACATCTCTTTTCTGCGCTTTCAGGTAGCGGACATAAATATCTGCTGGCAAATAAGCACCTGCCAAGTGGCCAATATGCTTCAGTCCATTTGCATAAGGAAGTGCTGCTGTAATCAAATATCTTTTAGGCGTGTTCATTGCAGCAAAAGTACTTAATATTGTGGTATGATTCAACCGTCTCATCTTAAGCAGGGCGACACTATTGGCATTGTATGCCCGTCGGGTTATATACCTTTAGAAAAAGTGCAAATTTGTATTCAAACCCTTGAAAAATGGGGCTATCAAGTAAAGTTGGGTAAAACGGTGGGGGCTAAAAAGGACAGTTTTTCAGGTACCGATACCGAAAGGGCAGCCGATTTACAATTCATGTTAGACGACCCTACTGTGAAGGCCATACTCTGCGCTAGGGGTGGTTATGGGGCTAGCAGAATTATAAGTGTAATGAATTTTAAGCATTTCAATGAACAGCCCAAATGGGTGATTGGCTTTAGTGATATTACGGTTTTACATGCAGCTATTTTAAAACAAAATTGCATGAGTATACATGGCCCTATGGCGGCTGCCTTTGCGAAGGGAGAGGCTGGCGAGCCTTATATACAATCTTTGAAACAAGTATTAGAAGGTCAGAAAACTAGTTATACAATACCCGCGCATATTATGAATAATATGGGTAGCACGAAAGCGGAACTGGTAGGCGGAAACTTATGCATACTAGCACATTTAATAGGGTCAAAAAATGCTATTGATACGAGCGGAAAAATTTTGTTTTTAGAAGATGTGGGGGAGTACCATTATAATATTGATAGGTTAATGATACAATGTAAAAATGCAGGTATGTTTGATCATTTAGCCGGCTTGGTCGTTGGGGGTTTTACCGATTTAAAAGACCCATCTTCAGACTTTGGAGCCACGGCTTATGATATAATCAAAGAGCATACTTCAGCATATACTTACCCTATTTGTTTTGATTTCCCCATTAGTCATAGCCTACCAAATTTTGCCATAAAACAGGGGCAGGTATATAGTTTAGCCGTGTCCGCTCAGGAAGTAAGTTTGACGGAAGCCTAATTTTTAGATTTTTTTAAGCTTTTTACTAAACAAGCGTTAATATTAGCTTTTAGAGGTTTTGCAATCTAATTATTGCATTAAATTTGTACTATAAAATTCAAAACTATGAAGAAGTCTTTTTTAACTATTTCGGTGTCCTTATTATTAGGTTTGCAATTTTTATTTGCACAATCTTATGAAATAGCGGGTATTGAAAAATCCGATAAGGAAGATATGCAGTATGAAGTTTTAGGAAAAGTGGGAAGCCGTTATTGGATTTATAAAAATGTGGGAGGTATTGCCACTATCGCACAGTACAATGATAGGATGCAATTAGTGAAGCAAAACGATTTATCTTTTATTAAAACCACCCAATTAAATGGCATTGAATTTATAACGAACGAAAGTAATGTATATGTATTTTTTCAGTTCCAAGTAAAGGCAACAGTCTATGCTGCGGTAGCTGAATTAAATAGTGATGGCTTACTTGAGGGTAGTCCAAGAATTGTCGATTCTGCTGATAAAATTAAACCAGGTACGGGTGTGAAAGTTTTTAATTTATTAGAGAGTGAGGATCGCCAAAAAATGATCATTTTTAGTGTAAATACAACAAATGCGAATGCTATTAAAGTAAGAGCGATTACTTTGAATAAGAATATTGAAAATATTAATGAAACAGAAATAAGTATTAATGCAACTGATAAAAAATCAAGTTTATCAGATTTCGCATTAGATAATAATGGTAATTTATTTTGTTTAAGAAATGTGACGCAAAAGGGTATGCCACCAGCGGTTAGTCTATTGTATTTATCAGCTAGTGGTACAGAGGTAGTCGAGTCGTCCATTTTAAATTATAGTTTGTTGTTAGATGAAATAAGACTAAAAATTGACAATAAAACAGGTCGTGTTATTTTGAATTCTTATTATGCGACTACTCAAAAAGGAAATATCGAAGGTTTATATTCTTATGTATGGGATATCAATGCAAAGCAGGAAGTGCTTGCAAATTCTAATCGATTCACCGATGCAGTAAGAAGCTTAGTTACCAATAAAAGAAATTTAAAAGGTGCTTTTGATATGTTTTATATAGATAAAGTAAGTACACAGGCCGACGGTAGTTTTGTAGTAGTGAGTGAGGCTGCAGCCTCTTATTCAAATAGAACTATGTTTTCAAGATGGGATTATTTTTATGGTGGCCTTTTCTACAATCCCTTTATGTTTAATTATTGGTACAGACCATTTGGCTTTTATCCATGGGGTAGATTGGGTTGGGGTCCTAGCCTTTTTATGTGGAATAGATGGATGAACCCTTTTGCACCCTTCGGTTTCCCAAGTATTACTTATAATGCCAATAATATAGCCCTATTATCCTTTGATATCAAAGGAAACTTACAATGGGTAAAAACAATTGATAAAAAACAAACCGATCAGAATGTTGATCAGTTTATTGGCTATGGCAGTATAGAAAACGAGGCAGGTATGAGTTTTGTATATCACCAAAAGCAAAAAGGAGTACATCAATTAATAGTGAATACACTTTCTAAAGAAGGTCAATTGGTAAAAGGAAATTCTATTATTTTGAATGAAAAAAATTACGAGTGGATGCCAAAAATGTTAAAGCAAGTAGGGGCGCATGAAGCTATTTTGCCTTATCAATTTAAAAATAAAATTGGCTTTGCTAAAATTCAAATTAAATAGTAGCTGGTGGTTTTTTTATTCAAAGACAAGTCCGATTTTAACTTAATTTTTTTACTTCTATTAAGTGTTGCAGTGCATTTTCATGTGTGGATGCAACCCCCCATTATTATTGCGAATGAATCGGATGGCTTATTGTCTTATTTATTGCTGCACTATATTCAACCCTTGCCGCCTTTAGTATTAATAGTATTATTTCATACCATTATATTAAGCCAGTCCATTCGATTAAATATATTGCTGAGTAATTTTAAAATGTTTCAGCAGATTAGTTATGTACCTGCCTTTACCTATATTATTTTAACAGCCATGTTCCCTTATTGGGATGTTATTAGTGCTGGATTAATTGCTAACTCTTTAGTTATATGGATACTTGTAAAGTTGCTGCGCTTGTATGAACAAAGCCAGCCTAAAACCTTGGAGTTTAATATTGGTTTAATAGTAGGAATATCCATTATATTGCATGAGCCCATTGCTATATTAATAGCTGTAGTTTTGTTTGCGCTTCTTTTTATAAGACCCTTTAAATTAGCAGAATGGTTGGTTTTAATAATGGGTATTTTACTTCCCTTTTATTTTATTTTTACCTATGTTTTTTTAACAGGAAATATTAACGACTTCAGACAATTCTTACCCAAATTGGACTGGAAAAACCCCTTGGTTCAACCTAGTTTTAATATTATTTTAGCCTTAATTGTAATGGGCCTTCAATTAATAGCAGGCTTTTTTTATTGGAATGAACAACAGGCCCGCTTTATTATTCAGGTGAGAAAATATTGGGGTGTATTTTTCCTGTTATTAATTCTTACTTTTTTTCAACCCATCCTTTTTTCTGTTCAAGGCCTATATGCATCGGCTATTGTTATAGCACCCTTGGCCAGCTTTATCAGTTTTGCCTTTGCTACACCCAAAAGGCTGCTTATACCCAACCTTTTATTCTGGGCCGGGGCGGCCGTTATTGTGTATAACCACCTTGGCTAAGTGAAGAATTTAACAGTGTCTATTTAAGGGTTTTTGGTACCTTTGGCACTTAGTTTTAAGCATTAAAAAATTTAGCTATGAAGTTTGGTGTACTAGTTTTCCCAGGATCGAATTGCGATAGAGATATGCAAGATGCATTAGAAAAAGATTTGGGTTATCCTGTTGAAATGCTTTGGCATAAGGATAGCGACCTATCACATTTCAATACCGATGATTGTATTGTCCTTCCAGGCGGATTTTCTTATGGAGATTATTTACGTTGTGGGGCTATTGCTAAATTTAGTCCGATGATGAAATCGGTGATTGAGTTTGCCAATAAAGGGGGTAAGGTATTGGGAGTTTGTAATGGCTTTCAAATTTTATGCGAATCTGGTTTATTGCCCGGCGCCTTATTGCAAAATGCCAACCAACAATTTATTTGTAAAAATGTATTTATTAAAACAGATAAAAGCGAGGCATTAAAAATACCTATTGCACATGGAGAGGGCAGATATTATGCAGACAATGCTACTTTAGCGCATTTAGAAAATAACAATCAAATATTATTTCGCTACTGCGATGAGACTGGTACTATAGGTGGCGCAGCGAACCCAAATGGATCTACTATGGATATTGCAGGAATTTGTAACGATAAACGTAATGTATTTGGTATGATGCCTCATCCTGAGCGTGCTACCTCAAATGCATTGAGTAATATAGATGGAAAAAAAGTATTTGAAATATTGGGCTTGAAGAACTAGAATGGTTTTTTAATTTGACGTTATAACAATTTAGAATTTGCGTATGAAAAAGTTATTAGTATTATTTTGTAGTATAGTTTTTGCAATGAATGTACATGCGCAAAAACCGAATCCAGTGAAATGGACCTTTAGCGCCATAAAAAAATCGGATAAGCAATACGAAGTAGTGGCCTCCGCAACTATTGATGCACCTTGGCATATGTACTCTCAGTTTGTAAGTGGTGGCCCCATGCCTACTACTTTTACTTTTAGTAAAAACCCATTAATTCAATTAGCGGGCAAAACAAAAGAGAAAGGTAAATTGCAAAAGATGTATGATAAAAATTTCAAAACAGAGCTTAGTTTTTTTAGCGATAAAGTCGACTTTATTCAAACGGTGAATTTAAAAGTAGCTAGTAAAACTAATTTAGTGGGCGTGGTGGAATATAGTATTTGTAATGATGATCGCTGTTTGCCTCCTGCAAAGGTTTCTTTTGAAGTAGCCTTGAATTAATCCAATTTTAATTATTTATTTTGAATAAAATACTGGTCTTCTTTGCATTTTTATTTGCTTGTTTAACAAATGTTACAACGCAAGCGCAAAGCCCTGTGACAGCTACAGCTAAAGCGGTATTAGTGAACGATAGTACTTATACTATTAAATCAAATATAGAAATTAAAGAAGGCTGGCATGTATACGGAGCTAATCTAGATGGCTTAAATGCACCTGAATTAAATTCAAAAATTGAAACAGCCAAATTTCAAAATAAAGCAGTTTTTTCTATTAAGCCAACAGAAGAAAAAGATATTTTATTTACCAAGGCCTTTGTTTTCAATAAACCATTTGAGCTAACGCAAAATATAATCATTAGTGGCTTTCAGCCCGATAGTTTACAACTTATAATGGTTTTGAATGTGGCCAAGGCCGATTCATTTCTTAGTTTGGAAATTCCATTATCGGTAGCACTTGCGAATGGAAAGAAGGTAGCTGGTTTTCAAATATTATTACCTGCTGGCGCCACCGAAGCGCCAAGCGATGCATGTGGTGCACCCACTGCAACAACTAGTAGCAGTTCAAGTCCTTGGGAATTATTATTGCTTGGTTTTCTAGGAGGTTTAATTGCCTTAATCACGCCTTGTGTATTTCCAATGATACCTGTAACGGTTTCGTTTTTTACTAAACGTTCTAAAACTAGAAAGCAAGGCATTAAAAACGGATTATTATACGGGGTAAGTATATTTTTAATTTATGTATTAGCGAGTTTACCTTTTCATATAGTGGGTAATGTGCAACCAGAAATTTTTAATAGTATTTCAACCAACCCTTGGTTGAATATTATTTTCTTTATTATATTTATATTTTTCAGTATTTCCTTTTTTGGATTTTTTGAAATTAGTTTACCTAGTGGTATAGCCAATAAAGCCGATTCCAAAAGTGGATTGGGTAGTTTAGCGGGTATATTTTTTATGGCTATCACCTTGGCTATCGTTTCTTTTTCCTGCACGGGCCCTATTCTAGGAACCTTATTAGTAGGCTCTTTACAAGGAGGCGCTTGGGCTTTAACCTATGGAATGGCAGGTTTTGGATTGGCCTTAGCCTTGCCTTTTTCTTTATTTGCTATATTCCCACAATGGCTACAAAGTTTACCAAAATCGGGTGGCTGGTTAGACACTGTTAAAAAAGTATTGGCCTTTTTAGAATTAGCCTTAGCCTTTAAATTTTTATCCAATGCCGACCTAGTACAACATTGGGGACTACTTAAAAGAGAAGTATTCTTAGGTATTTGGGCTATCATTAGTATTGCACTGGCACTTTATTTAATAGGAAAATTATTATTGCCTCATGATGTTAAAGGGGAGAAAATTTCAAGTGGTAGAAAAATAGGCGCTGTTCTAGCCTTCGCGTTTGGTCTTATTTTAATAGTGGGTATGGCGCCCAAGAATACATATTTATTAAAATTCTTAAGTGGCTTCCCCCCTCCAACCCATTATAGTGTATTCTCCGATAAAAACGAGGCGCATGGCTTGCAAGCAAATGTGGTAAATGATTATGAAAAGGCCCTGCAGTTATCTAAGCAAGAAAACAAACCTATACTAATTGATTTTACAGGATGGGCCTGCGTGAATTGTCGTAAGATGGAAGAAAATGTTTGGACCGATCCTGCGGTGATGAGCTTTATTCAAAATAATTTTATACTTGTTTCTTTATATGTAGATGATAAGGCGTTACTTCCTGTTGATAAACGCTTTACGTATACTACTAAGACAGGAGATAAAAAAGAAATAACAAGTGTTGGCGATTTATGGGCCACTTTTCAAGCTGAA
>JAJTDP010000014.1 GCA_021300455.1 Sediminibacterium sp.
CCTGTCACTACCGTAAATGTACCTAAAGGAAAACTGCAATTTACTTTTTGTAAAGTATTTCCCGTAGCGCCTTTAATTTGAATGTGTAAACCATTGCCTTTTCTTCTTTCTGCAGGAATCTCAATAAATTTCTTGCCTGCTAAAAATAGGGCGGTATCCGATTTTAATTTAATAATTTCTTTTGGCGTGCCTTGCGCTACTATATGCCCCCCGTGAATACCGGCTCTAGGACCAATGTCTACTAAGTAATCAGCAGCCATCATAATATCTTTATCATGCTCTACTACTAAAACAGTGTTGCCAATATCGCGTAATTGTTTAAGGGCTGTAATTAATCTTTGGTTATCGCGTTGGTGCAGTCCAATAGAAGGCTCATCTAATATATAAGTAATACCTTGTAGTTGTGAGCCAATTTGGGTAGCCAAGCGAATTCTTTGAGACTCTCCTCCACTCAGAGATTTAGAAGGCCTACTTAAAGACAAATACGATAAACCCACATTCATTAAAAATGAAATACGGTCGTCAATTTCTTTTAATATACCAGCCGCAATTTGAGTGTCTTTTTTATCTAGCTTAGCAGGTATTTTTTTAAACCAGTCTTGCAAGGCATCTAAATGCATATCATTTAAAGCAGCAATATTTTTATCATTCACTTTAAACCATAAACTTTCTTTTCTTAACCTCGCTCCCTCACAAGTAGGACAGGTATTAAGCTCCATAAATCCTTCCACCCAAGCTTTTAATTGGTCGGTGCTTTGAGAAGAAGTAAACCATCTTTTCATCATGGGCACAATCCCTTCATAACTGCCTGTGTATTCGTTAGGAATATTCTCGTCGTTCAAGTCCATATCCAAACTGGAAGAAATATTTTTATCTCCAAATAAAATTAAATTCAAATGCTCTTTAGATAAATCTTGAATGGCTTTGTCTAAGTTAATTTTATGTTTTCTAGCGAATAATTTTACTTGATTAAATACACTAGCCTCTCTTGCTTCTCCCAATGGGCTAATGGCCCCTTCATTGATACTTAAACTAGAGTCTTGCAAAAGCAAACTCATATCAATAGCATACACATTACCTAAACCTTTACAATTAGAACAAGCTCCATAAGGAGAATTAAATGAAAAACTATTGGGTGAAGGTTCTTCATAACTTAAACCTGTGGTCTCACACATTAATTGTTTAGAGTATTGAACCAATTTAGTTTTACCTTCTTCTAAAACAAAGAGTAAGTCCTTACCCATTTTTAAACATTGGGAAACACTTTCTCCTAATCTTGTTTTCATCGCATCCGTCACGGGAATACGGTCAATTACAATTTCAATATCATGAATTTTATAACGGTCTACTTGGTATTTGGGTCTTAGTTCAATAATCTCTCCATCTACCCTCGCCTTCACAAATCCTTTCTTTCTAATTTCTTCAAATAATTCTCGGTAATGCCCTTTTCTTCCACGCACCACGGGTGCTAATAAATTAATTTTTTTGTCTTTAAACTGAGAGAAAATATTTTGAATAATTTCTGCCTCAGAAAATTTCACCATGGGCTTGCCCGTATTATAACTATAGGCCTTGCCTATACGCGCATATAATAATCTTAAAAAATCGTATAATTCGGTAACGGTTCCTACTGTTGACCTCGGGTTTTTATTGGTGGTTTTCTGCTCAATCGCAATCACCGGTGAAAGACCTGTAATTTGGTCTACATCGGGACGCTCCATTTCACCCATAAACTGCCTAGCATAAGCACTAAAGCTTTCCATATAGCGTCGCTGACCCTCATTATAAAGGGTATCAAAAGCCAAGGAGGACTTACCGCTTCCGCTCACCCCTGTAAACACCACTAACTGGTTTTTAGGAATGGTAATATCAAAATTTTTGAGGTTGTGCTCTCGGGCACCGACTACGGTTATATATTCTTTAATTTGGCTCATCTAAGGGGTTAAAGTTATAACAACCTTTTAAATAATTTGTTTAGAACAAAGAATAAACATTTAGTAATTTTGCAAAAACCAGTTCCTTGCAAAAAAAGCACTTTATAATCGCTGTCGTTTTAAGCATTAGCCTCGCTGCTAGTTTGTTTTCAATGAGTATGCTTTGGGGCAAGAATGAGGCCTTTCTTTATTTAAATGAGAACCTAGGTCAGTTGGCAGATAAGGTTTTTGAATACAGCAGCTATTTGGCAGAGGGCTGGATTTGGATCCCTTATTTTATTGTTCTAGTGGGCTTATTCAAAATGGATACCCCATTTATTTTAATGAACTTCCTGGTATCTACTCTGCTCACACAATTCTCTAAAAATTATATTTTTGATGCCGCCAAGCGTCCTATGGCAAGCGGATTAGACGCCACTCAAATACATACTGTACCAGGTGTTGAAATTCATAGTTTAAATAGCTTTCCGTCGGGGCATACCGCCACCGCCTTTACACTATTTTTATTGACTAGCTATTTATTTCCTAATAAATATGCTTTTGTTATCTTTTTATTTTATGCGCTCGCATGTAGTTATTCCCGTGTATATTTAGCACAACATTTTCCATTAGATTTAGCAGGCGGAATTGTTGTAGCACTTCTTACATTACCCATTAGTATTTTTATAAGAGAAAAATTAAATAAAAAACCATTCTAAGAAGGAAAGGTTTATCTCATTTTAAATTAATCTTTATGTTAAAACGTTTTTTATTTATTGTAAGCTTATTTTTTTTATTAAATGTTAGCGCCCAGGATACTACGCAACAAATTATCAGTGGTAGGAAGAATAGCCCGGCTCAAATTAATAAGCCCTATGTAATTTTAATTTCTGCCGATGGTTTTAGAAACGATTTTGCTGAATTATACGAAGCAAAAAAATTACAAGCACTTTCTTCACGTGGAGTGCGTGGAAAATACATGATACCTTCTTATCCTTCTGTAACTTTTCCTAATCATTATAGTATTGCAACAGGCTTATACCCTGCGCATCATGGACTAGTAGATAACAGCTATATTGATGTTGCCACAGGCGCTTTTTACAATATGGGTAATAAGAAAATGGTGGCGGAAGGTAAATGGTATGGCGGTACTCCACTTTGGGTTTTAGCAGAGCAACAAAAAATGATTAGTGCTAGTTTTTATTGGGTAGCATCAGAGGCCGATATACAAGGTATTAAACCTACCTACCATTATATCTATAATGAGAAAATTGACATAGCCACTAGAATTAAAGCGGTGAAGGATTGGTTAAGCCTTCCTGAAGAAAAGCGCCCTCACTTTATTACTTTTTATTTTCCAGATGTTGACCACGATGCACATACTTATGGACCAGACGATATACGCGTGAAAAAATCGGTGCAATTTATAGACAGTAGTGTTAATGCACTACAAGAATCATTAGCAAGCTTGAACTTACCAATTAATTATATTTTTGTTTCAGACCACGGCATGGCCAAAGTAGATAATGTAAATACTAAACCATTACCTAGCAGTATTGATACCGCTTATTTTAAAGTGCCTTGGGGTGATACACAACTTCATTTATATGCTAAGGATAAATCGAAAGTAGAAGCTACTTATAATGCACTTAAAAAAGATACCAGTGTAACAGTGTTTACTTTAGATGAAACTCCAACCTACTGGCATTATAAAAAAGCAGATGATAAATTTAACAGATTAGGTGATTTAATTGTATTACCTCATTTTCCAAAAGTTTTTAATTTATCGAGAAGTAAAGCCTCCTTGGGTAAACATGGTTTTGATAACCATATGCCTGAAATGCGCGCCAGCTTTATGGCTTGGGGCCCCGCCTTTAAAAAAGGATTAACTATTGAAGGTTTTGAAAATGTAAATATATATCCAATAGTGGCGCATATATTGGGCTTAAACTACGACTCTAAAACTATCGATGGTAAGTTTGAAGTATTGAAACCAATATTAAAATAGTTTAAGCGTATTATTTTTTCTATTTATTTGATTAAAATGCTTTAATCAGTTTTAGTAAAAAATCATAAATTTTTTACTAATTTTCTATTCATATACACATTTCTTAAACTACTTTAACCGAAAATGATATTATATGCGATAAGTTTATACTACTAAACAAGTAGTATAAACTATGACAATGAATAAAAAATTAACAGCGACTGAAACTAGAGTACTTCAGTTAATTGCTCAACAAAAAAAGAGTAGAGAAATTGCTGAAATATTATTTGTTTCTGAAAAAACAATTCGTAATCATAGGTATAATATAAAAAAGAAACTAGACCTGCCTAAAGAGAATAATAGCTTGTTGAAGTGGGCGATATTGAATTTTAAGTGATGCTGTAAGTTTTAAAAAAAAGATTGAGGATCACCTCACTTCGTTCTTGTATCTATATTTTTTTAAAATATAGGATAGCCGTCGCTTCGCTCCGGCTTCCTGTTAACCCTCAGTGCAAAAGCATAAAAACATTAGCCTAATGAAATTCATTCATTAGGCTTTTTGTTATTTAACTCATTCACAAATTCAAGTAAACTTGATTTATACAATACTACAAAAGTCCACTTCGTGTCCTTTATATTATTTCATTCATGCGCAATTTCAAGCGAGCTTGAATCGCTTATTCCTGAAATAACAAAGCCCCAACTTTCGTTGAGGCTTATGTTTTCTTTTTTGGTCGGGAAGACAGGATTCGAACCTGCGACCACCTGGTCCCAAACCAGGTACGCTACCGGACTGCGCTACTTCCCGTTCCTATTACTAGTTGCCTAGTAAATATTGTTTCCGGTGTATTCTACTACTTTAAATCTAATCCAAATATCTAATCCAAGAACTAAATGAGAGCGGAGAGGAAGGGATTCGAACCCTTGGTACAGTTTAACCCGTACGGCAGTTTAGCAAACTACTGATTTCAGCCACTCATCCACCTCTCCTCCAAAACCTCTTTCGAGGGCTGCAAAAATAAGCAGCTTGGCCTTAAATACCTAAAAAAAGTCCGGAATAAACTCAAATAAAGTTCGTTCCGGACCAGAATATAGTTATTTAATAATTTGTGGTGGTTAATGGGCTTCTTACATAGCCGCTAACTGTACTTTTTGAGTCAGTTCCATCACGTTCTCTCTGAACATAGAATCGGTATCCATTAAGTCCTTCACTGTTTGGCAAGAATGTATAACCGTAGTATGATCACGTCCACCAAAATGCTCTCCAATTGTTTTCAAAGAATTCTTTGTGAAAGCCTTCGCTAAGTACATAGTAATTTGACGGGCTTGTACAATTTCACGCTTACGTGTTTTTTGTAACAATTTATCATAAGGCACTTCGAAGAATTCACAAACCATTTTTTGTATAGCGTCGATGGTAATTTCTTTACTACTTGTTTTAACAAAGTTGCGTAATACTTTCTTCGCTAATTCAACATCAATTTCTTTTTTATTCAAAGAAGACTGTGCTAGTAAGGATATCAAAGCACCTTCTAATTCTCTCACATTCGTATTAATATTGTAGGCCACATACTTCACTACTTCTTTAGGCATATCTAAACCATCGGCCTTCATTTTCTTTTCCAAAATTTCAATACGGGTATCGTAATCTGGTACTTGAATATCGGCACTTAATCCCCAACGGAAACGACTTAGTAAACGTTCTTGCAGTCCTTCTAAATCCTTAGGGGCTTTATCAGAAGTTAAAACTAATTGCTTACCGCTTTGATGTAAATGGTTGAAGATGGCAAAAAAGGCATCTTGAGATTTTTCAGCTCTGTTAAAAAACTGAACATCATCTATAATTAAGACATCTATTAATTGATAAAAATGAATAAAGTCATTAATGGCATTATTGCGACTATGATCCTGGAACTGATTAATGAATTTTTCAGAGCTCACATATAAAACCACCTTGTTCGGATGAATTCGTTTTACGTCATTTCCAATAGCTTGCGCTAAATGTGTTTTACCTAAACCCACCCCTCCATAAATAACCAAAGGATTAAAAGAATTCGCTCCTGGCTTTTCAGCTACTGTTTTACCAGCACGGCGCGCTACTCTATTACAATCCCCTTCTATAAAGGATTCAAATGTATAATTATGGTTTAATTGAGGGTCAATTTGCATTTTCTTCAACCCAGGAATCACAAAAGGATTTTTCACAGGGTTGTCAATCACCAGCGGGAAGTTCATCTCGTTGTTATTGTAAGTTTTCATACCGCTAGCAGGCACATCCATTGAACCTTTCTTGTTGTTTCCGCTATCGACCATGATACGATACTCTAGTCTAGCTTCTTTTCCTAATTCACGCTTTAAAGTCTTAGCTAATAAGTTAACATAATGCTCCTCGATGTATTCGTAGAAAAATTGGCTGGGAACTTGAATGAGTAAAACGTTGTCTTTTAAATCAACTGGTTGAATGGGTTCAAACCAAGTTTTAAAGTGTTGCCATTCGACAATATCCTTAATAATTTTTAAGCAGTTACTCCAAATTAAATCTGCGCTCTTAGCCATCTTACTTCTTGCTCTTTGTATAATTTAAAAAAGGTACGTTTTGATCTTCAACCCTGGATTAAGGAATTGCGAACCGGAGTGCGAATATGACGACTTATTGTTGAAAAAAAAACTTTTTTATTTGGGTTTTTTTTACATGTCCCCAATACCCTAGAAACTCGATGTTTTATAACCCCTTATCCGGCGTTCAAGATATATCCTTTTTCTTAAAAATGCAGAGTTATCCACTTATTTTTTAAAGTATTTTTTTTCTTAAAAACTAATACTTATTTGGTTTTAGTTGCAGTTAATTAGATTTGGCCTTTAAATACTACCTTTACCTATATAATCATAACTATGAGCTACGAATTAACCGGCAAATTAATTGCTAAATACGAAATTATTCAGAGAAAAGAGACCTTTAAAACAAGGGAATTTGTCATTGAAAAAACCGATGATATTAACGGTAAAACAATAACAAATTACGTTAAATTCCAATGTGTTCAGGACCGCACCACCATGCCTGACCGCTTCAACCTAGGAGACACCGTAAAAGTACTCTTTAATATAAAGGGGTCTAAGTGGAATAAAGAAGGCAAGGATAACTATATCACCAATTTAGACGCTTGGCGTATGGAAGCAGTGGCTTTAGGAGGCAATACAGCCCCTACTGAAACAAGCACCTATTTCGATATACCTGCCAACGAGTCTGGCGACGATTTGCCCTTCTAATTAGCATTATTATACTATTACAGTAGACTAAGCAACACCTTAGTCTACTGTATTTTTATTCAGCATTTTTTTAGGATAAAAACCTAACCCATGCAAAAAGAAATACAAGTACGACTTACCCCCTCCGAATCGGCCCATGGCCCCAGCCTTCTTAAGGCCATAAGTCAAATTACAGGCGAAGCCGAAGCTTCCATTACAGGCTACCAAATTCTTAAAAAATCAATTGACGCTAGAAGTAGGCAACAAATTTGGGTGAACCTTAGCTTGATAGCTTTCATAAAGGAACCAATTTCCAAGCGCTTTATCGAACCCCTTCTCTTCCCAAGCCTTCCTTCCCATGCCAAAGAGGTCATTATTATTGGTGCGGGCCCTGCCGGATTATTTGCAGCCCTTGAATGTATTCAACTAGGATTAAGACCCATTATAATAGAGAGAGGAAAAGATGTGAGAGCAAGAAGACGTGATTTAGCAAGCTTAAATAAAGAAGGCATAGTCAATCCGGAGAGTAATTATTGTTTTGGGGAAGGAGGCGCTGGCACTTATAGCGATGGTAAATTATATACAAGAAGTAATAAAAGAGGAAGCATTGATAAAATATTAAAGATATTTTATCAGTTCGGTGCCGATGAAAATATTTTATACGAAGCGCATCCACATATTGGTACCAATAAACTACCACATATTATTACAGCCATGCGCGAACAAATTGAAGCAAGTGGTGGTAAGGTTTTATTTGAAAAAAAATTAGTAGACTTTGTAATTGAGAATAATAATATTCAAGAAATTATCACAGCCGATGGAGATCGAATGAAAGCAGCTGCTTATATTTTAGCTACTGGCCATTCAGCTCGAGATATTTTTACTTTGTTATTTGAAAAAAATATTAGCATTGAAGCCAAACCCTTTGCATTAGGGGTTAGGGTTGAACATCCACAGTCGGCTATTGATGCTATACAATATCATTGCTTAGTGCGTGACCCTAACCTGCCTCCTGCTTCTTATAGTTTGGTAGAACAAGTTAGTGAAAGAGGAGTTTTTAGTTTTTGTATGTGCCCTGGTGGAATTATAGCGCCCGCCGCCACTGCCCCTGGAGAAATTGTGGTGAATGGATGGAGCCCAAGCAAAAGAGATAACCCCTATGCCAATAGTGGAATGGTGGTGCAAATAGATGTACCTACTGCTGCTAATTATTTAAAGAAAAATAAAAACAGTTTACCAGAAAATCATCCGCTATTATTATTAGCATTTCAAAAAGAAGTGGAGCAAGCAGCCTTTAAAGTAGGTGGTGGTTTACAAGTAGCTCCTGCTGCAAGATTAATAGATTTTTGTTCCAATAAAGTTTCTGCAAATTTACCTGACGCTAGTTATTTACCAGGATTAATATCGGCGCCTTTAAATGAAGTACTTCCAAGTTTTGTACACCGTACTTTACAAGAAGGTTTTAAAGCCTTTGGTAAAAAGATGAAAGGATATTATACCAATGATGCGGTAGTGGTGGCCACTGAAAGTCGAACCTCTTCCCCCGTTCGTATTCCAAGAGAAGCAGATACATTACATCATCCGCAAATCAAAAACCTTTATCCTTGTGCAGAAGGCGCAGGCTACGCAGGGGGTATTGTAAGTGCTGCAATGGACGGACAAAAGCTTGCTCAACAAATAGCTTCTATATTATAACTATAGTTTCAATTATTATAGTACTATAAATATAATATTATAATTAAACTATCAATTAGCGCAATACTAATTCTCTGGCTTTTCTTTCTTACTTAATAATAAGTTGTCTTGAATTAAACGGTTCATTTTAAATGACTTTATTTCTGAACTCAGATTTGTTGAAATCTCACGCGTTGTCATATTAGGCTTGCCTGCATTTACCCAAGCAGTGTACCAAAAATCGGCAATCATATTGGCAGAGGCTATTAATTGCTTATTCACAGTAGGTCCTAATCCATTCGCATAGGCTTCCGCAAATTCTTTGGTGTATACTTTTGTTTCACGACCATAACGCATTTGCGTTTTGTATTTGGTTTCAGGCTTGAACTGAATGGAAACTTCTTTTTCTATCGCTAATAATTCCGGTACTAAGCCAGCAGCCACTCTAATATTTATCCATATAGCCTCGCTTGGGTTTTTAATATAAGTGGCCTTATGTGCATTATATAATTGATACTGATCAATTCTTAATTCAGGTACAAAGGATTCCCATAAACTATGTAAACCTTTTTGCCCAGACAATTGACCATCGTAATTAAGTGTTGTATGTAAAGGCACATGTGCATCTCCTATATAATGTCCTAAATCGGCAGCATAAAATAAAATACTGTCTTTGTTTTTAGAACGAAAGGCATTGGTTAATTTTTCTAATTGATCTACAATTACATAAGGTACATAACCATATTTAAACAAGGTATCTTCATTGTATTTTTTTACTGCATTCGACCAATTAATGGGCATATTATTCGCCGCATTCGGGCCATAGGCTTCTAAGTCAATAAAATGTTTAGTGGCTTCTGATTTATCGGTGTTTCTTCTTATGTCTGGTCTGGTAGAATTAGCAACTAAATTATTCATTTCTTTATGCATAAAAGATTGCAATGGTTCTGGCAAACTATAAATGGCAATTTGATGAATAGTGCGGTGCACTAAAAACCCCCAACTACTAAGGCCTACCACCAAAATAAATGCAAGTGCAAAATAAAGCGTTTTCTTATTGAACATATTTGCTAAGTTTCTGCGAAGATAGACAACTCTTTTCCCAATCCCACTAATTATATACACAAAATCAATGTTAAATTTCCACTCTTCCTTAATTTAAAATGGGGAATGTGAAAATGAGTTTATATTTGAATTATAAATTTCTTACTATGGACGCCTTGTTAAGCTTACAAAATTTAAAAAAATATTATGCTACTCAAAAAGCGGTAGACGATATTAGCTTTGATATTCAAAGAGGAAGTATTTTTGGTTTACTGGGTCCTAATGGAGCAGGTAAGACCACTTTGCTGCGCATGATTACCGGCATATTTTATCCGGATAGTGGTAATATATTACTAGAGGGCACCACATTTAATCCCATGCTCGATATTGAAAAAATTGGATACATGCCAGAAGAGCGTGGTATGTATAAGAAGATGAAAATTGGAGAACAAGCTTTATACCTTGCGCAATTAAAAGGTATGTCAAAAGCGGAGGCTACTGAAAAAATAAAGTACTGGTTCAAGAAATTTGAGATGGAAAGTTGGTGGAATAAAAAAGTAGAGGATTTAAGTAAAGGGATGAGTCAGAAATTACAATTTGTCATTACTGTTTTACACGAGCCCAAATTAATTATTTTAGACGAGCCTTTTAGCGGACTTGACCCTTTGAATGCCAATTTAATCAAGGATGAAATTTACGCACTCGCTAAAAAAGGTTCTACCATAATATTTAGTACCCACCGTATGGAGCAAGTGGAAGAAATTTGTGATCATATTGTGCTGGTAAACTTAGGTAAGAAAATTTTAGATGGCTCGGTGGCGGATATCAAGCAACAGTTTAAAGAAAATAATTTTTCCATTGAAATTAAAGCAGGGTCAAGTATTAGTAGTAACGCCATTTTTACAATTATAAATGATACCGATGCAAAGTACTTAATAAAAATTAATGAGGGCTATACGGTAAACAATGTACTTCAGCATATCATTGAGCAAAAAATTGAATTAATTGGATTTAATGAAGTACTGCCTTCTTTAAATGAAATATTTATTAAACTAGTAGAAGGAACGCATGCAGGTGCCCGTGCCTTTCAAAATATTTAAAAAAAATTAAGATGAATAAGACTTGGTTAATTATACAAAGAGAATATTTAAGTAGGGTAAAAAATAAACGTTTTTTAATACTTACTTTTTTAACCCCCTTATTAATAGTGGGTTTAATAGCTGCCTCTATCTACTTCTCTGTTTCTGGGGTAGAATACAGAAAAATTGCAGTGATAGATCCGAATGGCTTTGTCAAAACATCTTTAAAAAACACCAATCAAATTAACTTTAGTTTCCCAGCTAATGTAGATACAAGCAACTATATCCAAAAAGGCTATACCGATATTTTAATTTTACCTCAGTTTGAGAAAGGTAAAAAATCGGATTATATACTAAGGTCTCAAAAATCGATGGGCTTAATGCTACAAGAAAGTATTAGCGATAGAATTAATAGCGCTATTGAGGATCAAATGTTACAAGATGCGGGCATTCAACAAAATGTTTTGGATTCTATTCACAAAGCCTCACAAGTAGCAGAATTAAAAGCTTATGAGGACAAAGGTAGTTCTAGTAAAGAAAGTAATGCAGGCCTAGCCATGGGTATTGGCTATGCGAGTGGATTACTTATATATATGACCATGTTTATTTATGGTGCCATGGTAATGCGTGGGGTAATGGAAGAAAAAACCAACCGTATTGCAGAAGTTATTATAAGTAGTGTGAAGCCTTTTGAATTAATGATGGGTAAAATTATTGGCATTGGTGCTGTGGGTTTGACTCAGTTTTTACTATGGATAATTTTAATTATTAGTTTGACTAGCGCTGCTGCGGGTTTCTTACCATCTGATTTACAAAGTCAAGTAGAAACTTTACAACAAAACAATGGCACAATGGCGGGTGGTATGATGCAAGCCAGTGAATCAGCACAAAGAATTTATGATTTTCAACATACTATTTCAACTGCTAACTGGCCTTTAATTATTTTTTGTTTTATATTTTATTTTATAGGAGGTTATTTATTTTATGCAGCTTTATTTGCAGCAGTAGGTAGCACAGTCAACGAAGACCCTCAGGATGCACAGAGTTTAATGTTCCCTATAACCATGCCACTTATTTTTTCTTATATCATTACCAATATGGTTACCCAAAACCCCAATACACCTATTGCATTTTGGGCAAGTATGATTCCATTTAGTTCACCCATGGTAATGATGGCGCGTGTGGCCTATGGCGTTCCTAGTGCTGTTACTTATTGGGAATTGGCTTTAAGTATGCTATGCCTAGTAGCAGGGTTTATTTTTACGACATGGTTAAGTGGTCGTATTTATAGAACCGGCATATTATTATATGGCAAGAAAGTGACTTGGAAGATTATGTTTAAATGGGCCTTTAAAAAAGCATAAAACTTATTTAATATTAGTTTAGTTTAAACTACAAGGCAATTCTTATGTTTATCCCTGCCCTTGTATTGGTAATAGGCGGTGAAGAAGATATATAAGGACTGGCCTTTCTTCTATCATAGAAGAATTTTAAATTGATTTTGGAATTTAAAACATAGTCTATAGAAGGTTGAAGCGTTACTTCTTTTTGACCACCCGTTCCATAAGCATTGGATTGATCTAACCTACTATTACTATTAAACATATCACGGGTGGAAACATCAAGCCTGAATGTTAGATCGTTACTTAATTTATTATTGTTGACACCAGGAACATCGAACGGTAGCTTCACCCCTTTTTTACGAAAAGAAGTCCCAAATACCCATTCAGTACTATTGTTTTCACTTAATTGATAGTCCACTAAGCTAAGTGATAAAATTCTGCTTTTCTTGTATTCAAAACGAAGTGACCATTGTGTAACCGTGGTTAAATTTAATCCAAGTAGTGGTTCCATTCTTTCACTAATGGTAATATTAGGTACTAAAAAATAAGGAATATAGTTTCCACTAATGGTGTCTTTAAAGGAAGGAGCCCCTCTTCTATAAATATCGGTGTATAGTAATGAACTATTAAAACTATTCATAGATAAATTACTATTGTACCCATGTGTTAAACTAATATTGGAAAATATTTCAGATAGCACTGGAAGCTTAGATAAACCATTAAATATAATGGCCCAGTTAGGCTTAGGCAACATACCCGAAAATGGATTTGACCTTATGCTTGAATTATTTTGATTCAATAAATTTACTTTTTTAGGATCCTGTCCTGTATAAGCGGCAATAAAGGCAGGAATTAAAACATCTTGCGCATATTTACCATAACCAGCAGCATAGCCATCATTAGTGGTGGCGCTATTGCCAAAGGCAGGGTCGCTCCAGTAGCTATTATTAGCAGCTACGCGTTTTGAAATGATTGACCTGTAAGCTTCAAAAGCCTGAAACTGTGTAGAAATAATGTTGGGGTCGTGCACATCGAAAAAAGTATTCAAGGCGATATAACTAATATTAAAACCACCCGCCGATAATGGGTTGGCATGTACTTTATTGTCATACCTAGGGTTCGATACGCCTTCATAGCTATTGGTATCTTTAAATAATTCTGAATACTCCTTGGTAAAAGATTTATTAAAGTTTAGATCAATGATTAAAGTTTTAATAGGCTCTATCATTATTCTTCCTGTAAGTCTTTGCTCAAAGCCTTGTCTAAATATCATGTTAAATGCGGGGCTTCTAGTAAACTTATTATCCTTCTCTTGCTTATTTAACCAAGCACTATCGGGTTGTCTACCAAAAGTATAATCAAGTCCAGGCGCTAGTCCACTAAAATCATTGTTTAAATATTGTACCCCGCTTAAATAACCTGGCAGTCGACTATTAAAGTTTTCAGCGTAATCAACATTAGCTGTTTGCAGCATGGTCAAAAACTTAGCAATAGGTTTTAAACCCTCCGGTACATTAACAGGTTCATTCGCTTTCAATACTCTTTGTGCAATTTTTTCTAATCTTCTAGCCTCTCTCCATTTTTTCAAAGTAGAATCGCGCTGCTTACCCTTCATACCTGTCAATGCCTCTTCCTTAGTCATTAATAATTTAGAAGAAAGTGGATTGGTTTCAGGCCTAGCTCCCGATGATCTTTGTTCGGATAATAATGCCCTTAAATATTTTGATTTTCTATAAAGACTTAGGAAATTAAACTGGGCATTTATTTGTTGAGCGAAAGTATTTTCAATAGTATTACCCAAGTCCTCTGCCAACCTGCTGGCTCCTATCCAATTATAATTAGTAGATACATTATAACTTGACAATATCCAATCGGTTAGTGGGAATTTGGAAGTAGGTATATCATAACGCATCGAAACTCTTTGATTGTACAAAGTATTTCTTCCAGCACGAAGTAACATTCTTGTTAAGGAATCTTTTTTATCCTGTGTGTCTATTTTCCCATCGGGTTCGTCAATTCTTGAATTCACATTTACAATGGCATCTAAATTTAGTGACCTTGTAAGCGGCCAACGCATATTAAATATGCGATTCATCGTAAAGTATTTATCGAAAGTGGTTTCTGCTTTATCAATTGAACCATCCGAGCCTACAATTCTTGGCGTGAATTCACCATATTGTCTGTCTAAGGCGGTTCTAAAACTAATTAAACTTGGCGCAGGTGTTAAATTTACATCACGTATCCAAGCAAACCAAGGTGATGCATTTTTTAATATTTTTTTGAAAGGTTCAATACTTCTAACTCTATTATTAAAAGTATACCCAATAGCGCCTCTTTGTTTAGTCAATTGATTTAATTCAACCAACGGACTTGTTTGTTCCAATTGAGAATAAGAATAACTAAAATCAAAATTACTTATACTAAACATATTCGATCTTGTACCAGGCATTACACGCACATTGGTAAAATTGATAGTCTTTATCGTAGTCTGATCAACCGATGCGGCTATAATAGAATCTCTTTTAAATACATCCTTTGTATTTTTTACTTTATCGGTATACATGACATCTTGATCAAAAGGGTCGAACATTGGATTTTCTGTCGTTCTATTAATACCTGCAAATACGGGTAAAGCAATTTTAATTTGCTTGGGTAATAATTTTCCAGCATCGATATTAGTAGCAATATCAAATTGAGTCAGTCCTGTTTTAGAACGCTCATTCATTTTTTGTTCTATTGTTCCAAAACCTGCTGTACGCTTATTCACCGAAACCGATACCGATCCCAAATCGGCTAAGATTAAATCCATTCTGCCTAAGGCAGCCCAGGCGCCTCTTTCATCCATCTCCGATAATCTTAATTCGTTGACCCAAACTTCTGCATCCACTGCACTTGTCGATTTTGTATTTTCAATGGCAATTAAAATACCTCTTACCTCTCCTAAATTAGGTGAGCCATTTACAGTGTACCTTTGTCTACCAAATTCTTTTCCATATAAAGAGCCTGCGCCATATGCAGAATTATTATCTCTTTCCATTTTAAGTGTAATCAAATCACTTAAACTTAAATTTAATTCGTTGTCAGCAGGCCATACCGAATCGGCTACTACTTTTCCATTTAATTCTCCCTTGGTCACACGCAGTGGAATACGTATTTCATAAAAGTTATTTTGAAAATCTTGTCCAATACGAATAACTGCTGTTAAGTCGCCGTCATTTATTTTACTAGCACTATTCAGCATGTTTTCTGCATGTAAGAACATGGAAAGTCTTCCATAGCGTCTTACGTCAATATTCATTGTTTTAAAAACTCCTCTTGGAGTAGCACCTGCCCTGCCCGCTGGTTTCAAACCTTTAAACTGCATGGAAAGCGCTTGTTCATTTTGAAGCAAGTTCACTCCATTATTACTTAATAATTGTACACGCTCAATGCCCGGAGGAATAACATAATTCACAGGTACCCTACTGCTATTCTCTTCCACGCTTACGGCTAATGTATTGAGTCCAGTTAAATCGGTTAAAGGGGTATATTGTTCGTTATAGTCAACTACATTGGTGTACTGTCTCCATTGATTACGTACTAAATCTAATTTGGCAAAACGAAGTGTAATAGAATCTTCAAAGCCCGTCAAATACATTCTTAAAAAACGTATCGATTTAAAATCCCTAATTCCACCTACATTTTTTGAATATGATTTTATAGGTACTCTAAATAAATACCAATTCTCTGAACTAGGCGTTCCATCGGCAAGTGTAACATTTACCGTTCTTGCATCCGTCACATATTTAGCAACAGCTAGTCGTCCTTTATCTAATGGAATTTCATATTCAAAATAAGCTTCGCTTTCGTTTAAAGTATTGTCTCTGTTTAAATCTTCATTGTCAGGAAGCAAGGTAGCCGCACTAGTAAATTCACTACTGCCTGCTAAAGAAGAGTTCCCTTGTGGGTTATTAAAATATTTATACCTGCCTAATATATCTACTTTATTGCCATCGTATCTGGTATCTCTATACCATACATAGTTATCGGCACTAGGATCGGCAAAAAACTGTCTGCCTATTTCTGTGGCCGTACTTAAATTATATTTTGCAATCACATCAGCTCTTTGTTTAATCTCCAAACTATCGGTTAAACCATCAAAACCAACATCCTGGTATTTTCTATCTTCTGGATTATTACTAAATGCATTGGTTACTTGAATAGGATTGGTGGGCACTCTGCCCCAGGTAGAACTATCAATACTAGCCGGAATAGTAGGCGTAGGCATTCCATTTTCATAAAAGCGTCGTCCGTCGCGCAAAATATCTTCACTAACATTTCCTAAGTTCAAAATTAATTTACCACTGGTAGCCGGCGATTTTATAAACGGATCCTGCACCCAAAATTCTACATATTCAATAATAGTAGTTTCAAAGTCGGTTTGGTCTAAGGCACGCATAATACCTCCCCATTTTTTAGAAGCTGCTTCTTTATTAAACTTACCAGGTAGGGCTGCATCTAATTCAATATCATCATAATTATAGTTGTAGGGGCCTCTTTCTTTTGGATAATAAGTTAAATCAAAAGTGGGCAACTGCACATCGGTAATATTGGTAGTCCTATTGGGAAATAATTCATTGGTAAATACCTGACGTACTCTTGGGTCACTTAATAATTTAAGATTACTACTTATGGGATTATTAGAACTGTTTTTATCTTGTAAAGTAGGTTCAATATTATACCATGCAATCTTAGCTCTGTTTTTATTGTACACAATTTTGTCCGTCGAATCTCCCTCATTAAAACGAACCTTTGGCGTTGAAGCCAAGGCCCAGGCGGTAAATGGAAAACGTAAATCGATATTAGTTCTGGTCGATTCAAAATCGTCTAAATATACCACACCAGATCCGCCTTTACCTATTTGTTGCGCATGACCCGGTTGCAAATAAGCAGCTTCTCCATAAGCTGTAATGGAAGACTTTGCTTTTGTTTGATAAAAAGGCAATCGGTCCAAGGCTCTTGTTAAACCTGGTAGGTCTGCCCTATAATTAAAATCAAAACCATACATGGCGTTTTTTATGGGATCGGATCCAAAATTTGTTTTCGTAAAAAACGGACGCTCACTTAATCTAGAACTTGAAACACCAAAATTGAAATTTTTGCTTTGCATGTAATCTAAACGAAGGGCTCTAAATCCTCTTTCTTGAAAACCAAATCCTAAATTATTTTCATAAGAAACGTTCACAGGAATGTTTGAACCTAAAATACCTGGGTTAATAACTCTCACTGTACCCGAACCATAATCCACTAAATAATCTAAGCCTTCTTTTAAAATTTGTCCACCTGCTCTCACACTTACCGAACCTGGAGGCACATTAAACGCATTTAAACTAATCTCGGCACCGCCAGCACTTCCTTTTACTTGACCTTCCATTACAAACCTATTCAAGTTGTTATAGGTTTGGGCTTCTGCTTTTATTTTAGTGTATAATTCTTTGTATAAATATTTTTCTTTAATAGCATCCATTTCAGTAGTTGAAAACGCTAATTTTTCTAAGTCTTCTCCAAAAGGTTCTAAGAAAGGAATTACAATGCGCCCCATTTTAGAGAGTACCGTATAGTCTTCTACATAGTCAAATTGTCCATCGGGCTGTGGGTCGTTTCTGTTATTTAATCTGTCTAAACCTAAGATTTTTATTAAGGACAAACCTCTTACAGCCGCATCTGAATTAGGTAAATATCTTTTTAAACCATTACCTGGCGACTCATACATTAAGTTTAACTGAAAATCTTGTTGTTGAATAGATCCAAATAAGTCAAGCGAGTACACGTTTTTCATCATCAAGTTCCAAATAGGCAAATCGGTTCTTTGTGTAGTGGCTTTTAATAATTTTAAATATAAAATTTGTTGTACGCCTTTATTGGGATCAAGTGCTATACCTTCCGAAAACTCACCCACCTGATACAGTTTGCCATTATAAGTATACTGATACGCTACCCCCAATACTTCATCGGGTTGTAGTGGAATATTTAAAGATAAAAATCCAATTTGTGGATTGAAAAAATATTCATTCTCTGTTAACTTTCTTGCAAATGTGCGTTCATAGTCTTCTGCCGATCTAAGCCCTGCATTAGTTAATACAGTAGAAACACCAGCAGGATTTCTAGCCAGTGGGTTATTAATTATTTTGGAATATAATTGGTTGGCTCCATTGTCTGGAAAAGTATCTCGTCTTGAAACTTCTTCCCACTCTTTTTTGCCAGGAAAACGCTCCCCTAAATCTGCTAAGCCCAAAACATCTCTTGCATTGGTGGTTTGACCATTACGATTGGTTACCCAAACTTCAATTCTTTTAATTTGTATCTGTGAATTGATAATGGGCAAGGTACTCATGGCCTTATTGTAGTTCTTTCTAAAATGTTGTGCTAATAAAAAGTGTCTGTTCTCTTCATAATCATCTAACCTTTTTTGAAAACGCTGTGTGGTAGATCCACCTTGCAAGTTGATTGATTGTCTTTGCGACCTCTGATTGGCCATAGCCGCTGTCACAAATAATTTTCCAAATTGCAATTGTGTTTTTACCCCAAATAAATTTTGTGTACTGGGAATTAAAATACTTCTTGAAATATAATTGATATTACCCGCTTCAATAAATTTTACAATTTCATCCTTCTTACCCTTATAGTTTAATTTAATTTGGTTATCAAAACCTAAGTTGGATAAAGAGTTTAAGTTGATAGGAAACCTTAGTTTATCTCCAATACTAGCGTTCATACTAAAATTAGTATTCGCATCAAAATCAAGACCTCCATTTTTTCTAGCACGCTCGGGCAAGGTTGGATTATCTACTTTTTGACCCTGATAGCCTGCTCTAATATTAATTTCACCAACTGGTCTAATATCTATTTTTAAATCCGATCCTGTTTTTCCAAATAATCTATCAAAATAACTATCATACACTTTTGTTTTAGGCCTACTTATTTTTCTATTTAAAGTACCTAAAGAGTTAGCCCTTTGCATAAAATAGGCCTGTTCATCCTTGGCCGTTTTTAATTTCCAAAACTCATCAAAGGTTAAAGTAGAAGGCACTCTTTGTGCTTTGCCTGCAATTAAGTCGGCGATATAATAGGATTTAGTGGCGGGATCGTAATCCACTCTGCGTTTTACAACGCTGGTATCCGATAAATCAAAAGGGTTGTTACTAGGTTGAGATAAAAAATCGCCTCTTCTATCCTTTATGGCATAATGTAAAGTATCCTTACCATAATAAGCTTTAACACTGTCCTTCGCTTTTTTATTTACAGCGGTATCTTTTAAGATGTCTTTGAAGGGAACTTGCAAAGCTTTCGACTGCGCAGACAATTCACTCCCCCAAAGAAGTAATAAGCCTGACAATAAAATTGTTTGCAAAAGTTTCAAAGAGAAAAGTTGAGGTTTTAAATTAACAGTTTTTAAGTGCTGACTTAATCAATGATTCTAAACTCATTTCAGTACCTTCTGCCTGTATAGTTTTATCAACTGCTTTCTCTGCAACGGCTTTTTGAATACCTAAAGAAACTAGTGCTTGTACTGCATCCTGATGAGGGGTGTTCTTATTGGTTAAAGCAAAACCTCCGTTCGGATTATTTGCCACATTCATTTTCGAAAGTTTATCTCTTAATTCAAGTACTAATCTTTCTGCCGATTTTTTCCCGATACCTTTAATTTGTTCTAGTTGTCTTGCTTCACCCTGAACAATAGCTCTTACAATTTCATCAGGGCGCATACCAGACAACATCATTCTTGCCGTGCTTGCTCCCACACCTGAAACACTAATTAGTTGAAGAAATAATTCCTTTTCTTGCTGTTCGTGAAAACCAAAAAGTACTTGTGCATTTTCGGTGATATGCAAGTAAGTATGTAGCATGCCTTTTTCCTTTTTGGAAATGGCTTCGTAGGTATGTAAACTTATATTTACTTCATACCCAACGCCCCCCACATCAACTATTAGTTTGGCGGGGGTAACTTGAACAAATTGGCCTTGTAGATATGCTATCATAATACGTTCAAAATTAACAAATAAGCAACGAAAAATGGGCATTTGAACCAATTCTTAACCAAAAAATCAGATATTTGTAAGCTAAACTAAATGATATTCCATGACGCCTACTTTAAGAGCCGCCATAACTGCTGTTGGAGGATATGTTCCAGAAACTAAACTCACCAATTTCGACCTTGAAAAAATGGTTGACACCAACGACGAATGGATCAAATCTAGAACAGGTATTTCAGAGCGTAGAATTCTGCGCGAACCAGGTAAGGCAAGTTCTGATATGGCCACTGAAGCTATACTAGAAATAATTCGAAAGAAAAATTTAGACCCTTTAGAAATTGATTGCATTATTTGTGCAACAGTAACGCCCGATATGCCCTTTCCTTCTACCGCTAATTTAATTGGTGATAAAGTGGGTGCTAAAAATGCATTCGGTTTTGATTTAGGTGCAGCTTGCAGTGGATTTTTATTTGCACTCACCACTGGTGCTAGTTTTATTGAAACAGGTAGATATAAAAAAGTAATTGTGGTGGGCGTTGATAAAATGAGTTCCATTATTGATTACACCGATAGAACCACTTGTATAATATTTGGAGATGGGGCGGGTGCAGTTTTATTGGAACCAAGTACCGATGGTTTAGGTTTTCAAGATTCTATTTTAAGAAGTGATGGTAGTGGTGCAAAATATTTATACTTAAAAGCAGGTGGAAGTTTAAAACCTGCCAGTATTGAAACAGTGATGGCAAAAGAACATTTTGCATTTCAAGATGGACAACCTGTATTTAAGTTTGCAGTGAAAGGCATGGCCGATGTAAGTGCTGAGCTTATGGAAAAACATAAATTAACGGGCGATGATATTGCATGGCTAGTGCCGCATCAGGCTAACTTACGTATTATTGATGCTACAGCTAATAGAATGGGCCTTACTATGGAAAAAGTAATGATTAATATTCAAAAGTACGGAAACACAACAGCCGCAACCATTCCGTTATGTTTATGGGATTGGGAGAAACAACTAAACAAAGGAGATAATTTAATTTTGGCTGCTTTTGGTGGTGGTTTTACCTGGGGAGCGAGCTGGATAAAATGGGCTTATTAATGTATATTTAGAAAATTGATGTAAAAGAAAAAAAGAATATGAAAAATAAAAAGTTTAAAGGTATTAGCACTTTAACATTGCATACAGCAGCTAAAGAAAATAATAATTCTTCACATACCACTCCTATATACGCTACTTCTACTTTTACTTTTGATACTGCGCAAGAAGGCATGGAACGTTTTGCAGGAAAAGATAAAACAAAATTATATACAAGATGGGGTAACCCCACTTTTGCTGCAGCAGAACAAACAATAGAAGCACTAGAAGCACACGGATTAACCAATGAGAAAGGAGAACCTCTTCAATTAAAAGCATTACTACATTCTAGCGGGCAAGCTGCCATGAGTACTTTATTTTTAAGTAACCTAAGTGCAGGCGATACTTTAATATCTCATTTCTCTTTATATGGTGGCACGCAAGAACTCATGCAAAAAATTTTATTAGAAGCCGGTATTAAAACTATTATCATAGATGTAAGAGATAGCGCCTTATTGAAAAAAACTTTAGAAGAAAATAAGGGCGTGAAATTAATTCATTTGGAAACCCCTGCTAATCCTACCTTACAGTGTGTTGATATTGAAAGTATTTGCACCATTGCGCATGCGCATGGTGTTAAGGTTTCTGTAGACAATACAGTGGCCACTCCTTATTTACAACAACCCTTTGCCCTAGGCGCCGATTATGTTTTTCATTCTGCCACCAAATTTTTAAACGGACATGGCTCGGCTTTAAATGGTGTTTTATTAGGAAAAGATCTTGAATTTATGAATACCAAGGTTTGGAAATGGCATGTATTATTAGGAGGCAATAGCAATGCATTTGACTCTTACTTATTAATACAAGGCATGAAAACTTTAGAAATAAGAATGGAAAGACATTGTAGCAATGCAGCTAAAGTGTCTGATTTTTTAGATAAGCATGCAGCTATTGAGAAAGTAAACTATACAGGTTTAAAAAGCCACCCCGATCATGCCATTGCTTCCAAGCAGATGAAACAGCATGCACCTTTAATAAGTTTTGAATTAAAAGGTGGTATTGAAGCGGGTAAGAAATTTTTAGATGCTTTAGAAGTATGTACACGCGCCGTTTCATTAGGCACAGTGGATACCTTGGTTTCTCATCCAGCAAGTATGACACATTTTAGTATACCAAGAGAAGAAAGAATTAAATATGGCATTACCGATGGTTTAATAAGAATGAGCGTAGGTATTGAAAATTTCGAGGACTTAGAAGCTGACCTTGCACAAGCCCTTTCTAAAATTTAATTTATAATTAATTCTTACAACTAATTTATTCTTCTGATGGATACAATTATACGCCGCGCTGAAAAAAAAGACTGTGCTAGATTATTAGAGCTTATTCAAGAATTAGCTGTTTACGAAAAAGCGCCCGATGAAGTTACTGTTACCCTATCTCATTTCGAAGAAAGTGGATTTGGCCCAAAGCCAGTCTGGTGGGCCTTTGTAGCAGAAGTGAGTGATGTAGTGGTGGGTATGGCTTTATATTATGTGCGTTATTCTACTTGGAAAGGACAAAGAATGTATTTAGAAGATATATTAGTGACAGAAGAAATGCGCGGCAAGAAAATAGGTGCTTTATTATTTGATGCGTTAATACAGGAAGCAAAAGAAAAAAAGTTTTTAGGAATGAACTGGCAGGTATTAGATTGGAACGAACCTGCTATTAATTTTTATAAAAAATACAATGCCAACTTCGACCCCGAGTGGCTAAACTGCTCTATTAGTTTTAATCAAAAATAGTACGCATCCATTCATTTCTTTTTTTACCTAAAGAAACAGAGAGTGCAATTTCAAATCCATTTTGTTTTAGTTTGGCACCCGATAAGTCGTTATTATAAATATCATAGCTTAAGCCAAAAGTATATTTCTCCATCATAATAGAAACAGTAGGTATGAGCGCATCGTCCAAGCGATTAAAACAGCCAATATAAATTCTATTTACTTTATCCATTTTATCTTTAAAAGGAAAACTATACAAACCCCCTACCACTGCTTGATTCAATCCATTTTTATTGGAAAAGGAAAGATGGGTCATAAAAGTACTCCCGTTTTCTAAGACCTTTTCAAAATTAAAAAAGGCAGACGACTTCATTCCAGAAGCTGTATCTACACTCAGTATTAATGTTTTGGGCTTTGATAAAAAAGAGGCAGTAAGGCCTCCTTGTAAAAACATCTTTTCTGTATGACGCGTAAATAGCATACCAGTATTGTAATAAAAATCTTGAGGAAAAGATTTAATACTATTTAAATAATCATAATTACCATCGGTATAAGATCCATCTATATTAAAGCCTTCTCCAAAACGCAGCTTAGATCTATCTAAAAAAGTTTGGCCATAAGTTACACCCAAGCCTAAAGAAAGTTCATTTTGTAAATTGGCATCTAAGAAAAGATGATAAGCAAAACCCAAGGTGATATAATTAGAATTAAGTAGCCCCGCCATGACTTGATCAGATATTACTTGGGCCCCTACTCCAAAATAATTTTTTTGTTCAGGGTCGGCATTTTTAAAACGGCTATCCCATCCTGAAACCAAGGTTCTATATAAATTATTCCCATCTAAAAATTGTGATTTAAGATTACTTTGTATGCGCTGCTCATAATTACCATTACCCACAGTGGCTGGACTTAATAGCTGTGAGCTAATATAAGGTTGAGATAAAACAATTCCCTGCTGCGCATAAGTATTTACTGCAAAAACAATGAACAATAATAATATAAAAGACTTTTTATTCAAATTTGTTTTGCATTATCTATTTTAATAAAAGAACGGTTCCTGATAAATGTTCTGTAACATTATTTTTATTGATAAAATCGGCAATCCATATATATACATCGGCATCTAACATAACGCCTGCATATCTTCCATCCCAGGCGCCATCTTTATCATTAAAAATAAGTTTACCCGATTTAGTGAAAATTCTAAAACTTATAATACTAGTTACATATCCATTTTGAATTAGTGTAAAGGCATTGGGGATTTGGAAGACGGGGGATGACGGCGGGGCAGTAATGGTGATAGTTCCATTGACTGCTATTATATCATAATTAGAATTACTCAAGCCAGTAATGATTGGCTCAAGATATATCCCAGAAGCACCAGTAGAGGTTAATGGTGTATAGTTAGTCGTATAGGTAACAGATCCAGTAATGTCAGAAGCATTATCCGCTCCCACTAAACCAGAATAGGTATATACTGCATCATTTAAAATTTTAGCTAGTTCAGTTTTAAAATTAACAGACTGATCTCCTGCTACAACATTTAGTGTTGCTTTTTTAATTTCTAAATTATCGCCTACATAATTAATATCATAATTAGGAGAACTTAGCCCACTTGGAATAATTGTATAGCTACCTACGTTTTTAGCCCCTTGTGAAGTACCAGTATAATTTAATGTACCAGTCAAATTGCTAATAGATTCGCCAGCTGCAAGCCCAGTGGGTACTACTCCATTACCACCTGTATAGGCTGTTCCATTGTAGGTAATAATATGAGGCTTTGCGGTAATAGTTAATGGTGCTTTAGTAACTGTTAAGCTGCCATTAACATAACTAATAGTATAGTTCGGATCTGTTGCTGCAGAAGGAATAATTTCATATACTCCTACTGGAGAATTTGGCAATGCTGCTGTAATAATAGTTGGCCAAGTGATTGTAGCTAAGTCTCCATTTACCAAACCTGAATAAGTATAGGTTAATATAGGATTTGCTGTACCGTAGACTTTTGTTTTATTTTCGGCTGTAATTATTAATGGTGCTTTATCAACTTTTAATATTCCTTGCACATAATTTATTGTATAATTTGCATCCGCAGCTGCAGAAACTGTAATTGGATATGAATCTACCGGAGAACTTGCAAGTGCAGTTGTAATAATAGCAGGCAAAGTTGATGGCGCTACATCTCCATTTACTAAGCCTAAATATTTATAAGTTAATGCAGGAACTGCTGCTCCGTATAATTTTGATTTGTCTACTGCAGTAATTGTTAAGATTGCTTTAGTTACTGTTAATATACCACTTAAATATCCTACAGTATAATTAGATAATGAACCTGAAGATAATGTTAAACCAGTAGCAGTTATACTATATGTACCAACTGATGCATTTGCTAAATTACCAGTAGGGCTTCCACTATAACTCAATGTAACTCCACTAGCAGCATCCGTATTCTTTAAACCAACAACTGTATAGTTAGTATTCAACGTTCCAGTTAACGGAGACGCTTCTCCATATGATTTACTCTGATTAATCGCAGTGACTGTCAACGTCGATGCATTCACCGTAATATCAATAGAACTAAAACATCCATTTATATCAGTATAAGTTAAAGTTGTTGGACCTCCAGCTTGTATTGCATTTATGTCAACATTTGAACCATTATCAATAATGGAAATATTTGAAGTAGAATTTCTAGTCCATGAATTTGAAAGTTTAGGACTTGTATTTGCTGTTATATTAGTTGAGTTGCCGTATTCTATTTCATAAGAACTAGTTCCATAAACTAAAGATGTATTAATTAATGGGACCGGATTAACTAAGACACTTATAGGAGCTATACTTCCACTTGTGTTGCTTGTCC
>JAJTDP010000051.1 GCA_021300455.1 Sediminibacterium sp.
ATTAATAAATACAAATAAGTAAATTTCTTATTATATATTTTCTACTATATTAGCAGTATGAAATTTAGTAGAATAATACTTAGTTTAACCTTGCTTATTCAAGTTAATTTATCTTTTACACAAGAGAAAAAGGTGAGTAACTCATTGCAAGAGCAAGAAATTGCCTTACTGAATATAATTACTGCAGACAGCGTTAACTCCCTAAATATAAGGTTAAATAGTAGCCTATTTAAGTTTGGCCTTGATTCTAAAAACTTCAAACATATTGCCCTAATCAAAAAAGGGAAGAATACCTGGATACAACCATCAGGTACAGGTAAATTGTTTAAAATTGAAAAAAATAAAAGCAGTTATACTTTAATAAGAATTGATTCCACCGTTCACTCAGGGGTAAATTACCAATCCTTAACCTTTCTATTAAACGATACTATTTTCCAATATGGTGGATCAGGTTTTTGGAATATGCGCGGTATGATGACCTATTTCAGCCCTCAAACACATGAGTGGGAATTATATCCAAGCAATGCCATTGTGAATGGCTATGACGATTTTGACAATATTATCAAATATAAGGTTGATGCCTCGAACAATAAGCTATTCGCTTCAAAGTCATTAGCCTTCTCCAATATGCCGAAGGATTTTTCATTAAACAGTATTGATTCCTGCTTCGAATTTGATTTTGCTAAAAACACTTGGTCAACTCTAGGTGCTACCAATCCTGCATTAATTAAAACCATACAATCGGCTACTTATTATAATTACAATATAAACGAGATACTTGTTTTTCAAAACTATCTCGACTACTTCTGGATTGACTTTGCTAAAAACGAGTATGGAAAAGTGAAGTCTAATTCGAACGAAAGAATGAAGCAAGCTTGGTTGAGTTTATATAGCACTAAGGAAAACTACGAAGGATTACAATTCAACCTAGGCAATACTGCCTATCTAGTAAAAATATTATCAGGTAATAAACTTAGTTATGCTACCTATTCAATCAATTCGGATGATTTAGATAGAAGCAGTATTCAATATGTCTATAAAGTTGAAAATCCTCTTTTGCATTTTATCTTTAATAAAGTATTACCCTTCTTTACGCCTAGCGTATCCATCGTAATACTTATAACTTTTGGAATATTCTTCTTAGTGTACAGACAAAGAAAGAAAAGGGTACCCAAAGAAGTGACGGCAAGATTGAATTATAATTTTTATCATTCCCTTTCCATTATTGAGAAAGAATTACTACAAGTGCTTTATAAAAATCATCAAAAAGGAGAATCTATTTCTACAAAGGTTATTAATAAAATTATTGGTGTGCAAAACAAAGAAGTCTTAACGCAAAATAAAAGTAGAAGCGACCACTTTTTAAAAATTAATCAGAAGTATAAACTTTCTACCCAACAACAATTACCTCTTATTGTAAAAACGAGAGAAAGTATTGATAAAAGGCAGTACAACTATGGCTTAGAGCCAAGTTACTTAGTCTACTTAGAAAAGATGATTGAATCGGAGAAAACTTTGTTTGACGAATAAGAAATCGCAGTAAATTATACAACGAGTAAACTACAGCCTCTTCTAGCACTTGCATCTAAACGACCAAGTACGGTAAAACTACCGTCTTCAAAAACTTCCCCTATATCTTCCGTAGCAATAAAACTGCAGCTATATATATTAGCAAGGTCAATAATATGCAGCACTCCTCTTCCCGTTTCTTTAATAGCGGTAGGGTCTTCCTCTTCTGCTACCATTACCTTCATCCAAGGTGGGCATTTAAATACTCCTTCTTTAATAGCATAGGCCTGGCTCAATAGTTCGGTCATACCATATTCAGAATGAATGGTACTTGTTCCTAAATGCTCCCTTAATAAATGGTGTAATTCGTTTCTAGTTAACTCTTCTTTTCTTCCTTTCATTCCACCCGTTTCAAGTACAATAGTGGACTTTAATTTTTGTGGATAGGCTATTGCAAAATCGGTTAAAGCAAAACTGACTCCTATAAACCAAACTTTTTGATTTTGTTTTTCTAAATCTTGCAATACTTCATTCAACTTTGTAAAATCATCTAAATAAAAACCACTCTGCGCATGGCCAGATACTTTTATTAATTTATCTACCATATACACCAAAGAAGAATGTTTTCTTTCTAAATAAGAAGGTAGTAATCCAATTATACAATAATCTGCAGGTTTGCCATAAAATAATTCAAACCCCTTTAAAAAACTTGCTTCATATAAACTTAAGTCCTGCACCCAATGATTACTTTTTACATCCTGTGTGGTACCACTACTTTCAAATAAATTGACTGGCTTTTCCCCAATGAAAATATCCTGGGTTTTAAAAAAAGAAATGGGTAAAAAAGGAATGGCTGTTGATTTATTCAATTCCACCCAATGTTTATACACTGGATTATGCGCTGCCTGCCAATTAAAAATTATTTTACTAGTCTGCCAAAATTGACCTGTGGCAAGCTCCCATAACTTATTTGTATCTAAAGGCGGCTGAAGCAAAACGATATCTTTTATTTGCACAAAAGTATCAATAAATAATCAAGAAAAGGGGGGTAGAAGGCAAGTTTCAAAATAGCACAATTATTGTTATCTTGCAGGAGTCAATTTTAAATACACTTTATGGCAAAATCAAGCACCAAAAAAACAGTTGCAAAGTCTAAAAAACAATTAATTAGCGCAGCATCTTATCAGTTTTTAACCAACTATATTAACAACCCCTCACCGGTTGGATTTGAAACAAGTGGTCAAAAAATTTGGTTAGAATACCTTACAAAATATGTAGATACTACTTATACCGATGCCTATGGCACAGCAGTGGGCGTGATTAATCCAAATGCTCCTTTTAAAGTAGTGATAGAAGCGCATGCCGATGAGATTAGTTGGTTTGTGAATTATATCAACGACCAAGGTTTAATATATTTAAAAAGAAATGGCGGTGTTGACCATCAAATTGCGCCTTCTATGCGTGTATATATTCATGGAAAAAAAGGGCCAGTGAAAGCTGTATTTGGATGGCCTGCTATTCATACAAGATTGAGTAACCCAGAACAAAAAGAACCACAACCTAAAGTTGACAACCTAACCTTGGACTGTGGCGCAAGATCTAAAAAAGAAGTAGAAGCCTTAGGTATTCATATTGGTGCCGTGGTTACTTATCAAGAAGGTATTGATGAATTAGCCAATGATTTTATTATTGGACGCGCCTTTGATAATAGAGTGGGTGGATTCATGATTGCAGAAGTAGCCCGCTTACTAAAAGAGAATAAAAAGAAATTACCTTTCGGACTATATATTGTCAATGCAGTGCAAGAAGAAATTGGTCTGCGTGGAGCAGAGATGATTGCGCGTCGAATTAAACCCAATATTGCTATTATCACTGATGTAACTCACGATACGCATACACCCATGATTAATAAAGCCATTGAAGGAGATATAGAATGCGGAAAAGGTCCTTCACTTGCTTACGCACCCGCTATTCATAATAAATTATTAGCAATTGTAGAAAACACTGCTAAAGCCAAAAAGATTCCAGTACAATTTAGAACCTTAAGCAGAAGCACTGGAACCGATACCGATAGTTTTGCTTATGCCAATGATGGTTGCCCTTCTGTTTTAATTTCAATGCCTTTAAGATACATGCATACAACAGTTGAAATGATACATAAAAAAGATATCGTAGATACCATTCAACTCATGTATGAAACGCTTTTAGTATTGACGCCTAAGACCAACTTAAGCTACTTATAATGTCAGCTACCCACTTAAGAATTGCTATCATTGATATGTATGATGGGAATACGAATGTGGGTATGGACTGTATTCAATTGCTATTAGCACATTGGAGTCAAGACAGAAATGCAAGCATAGAGCATCAAATTTTTAAATTGAGAGACTGCGCTGAAATACCCGATCATAACTTCGACGCTTATATTTCTACAGGAGGGCCAGGCTCCCCCACCGATTCTGAAGGTGAAAAATGGGATACCCTTTATACCCAATGGCTAGATCAAATGTTCAAGTTAGAAAAACCTGTTTTTTTAATTTGTCATAGTTTTCAAATTGCCTGCAGGCATTTTAATTTGGGAAAAATTAGCTTAAGAAAATCAAGACAAGTGGGTATACTTCCAGTTCATCCTATTGAATACAATCATTTATTTGAGGGACTAGAAGACCCATTCTATACTTTAGAAAGCAGATTGTATCAAATTACTGAGCCCAACGACGAACTTATAAGTAGTATGGGTGCACGTATTACTGCACTTGAAAAAATTAGACCTCAAGTACCCTTAGAACGCGCAATTATGGGTATTCAATTTAATGAGTATATGGCCGGCGTACAATTTCACCCAGAAGGAGAATATCATATTTTATTAGATTATTTTAAAGAAGAGAAAATTAAAAATTCTATTATTGAAGAATTTGGTATTGAAAAATGGGATAGAATGATTGAGCATTTAAATGATCCTAGAAAAATTAAGTCTACATTTCATGCGATCATTCCAAATTTTTTAGATAAGGCCTTAAAAGCAAAGTCATAAATTAAATTGATATGATTGCTTCTATAAGACAGAAATTCAACGCAGCCTTTACCGAGCAAGCCCATCAAAATTATATAGCTGCCCTCAATACAGCTTTCCCAGGTGCATTAGATTTCAGTGTAGCAGAAACCCCTATTTTTATTGATAAAAATTTTACTGAAAAAGTATTAGCTACAGGCGACTACGTCAATAAGCAAATTCAATCGGCTCATTTTAAGTCTATTACCGAGCCTTCCTTAAAAAACCAACCCTTTTTCCCTAAGGAAACCCCTTTACCAGCATGTATAGTAATGGATTTCGCCCTTGCCCAGAATGAGCATGATGAAATAGTGCCTGCTTTAATTGAGCTACAAGGTTTCCCTTCTTTATTTGCCTATGAAATTTTACAAGATGATTGTATTCGAAAAATATATACTATTCCAGCAGGGTATAGTCCTTATTTAAATGGCTATACTAAAGAAAAGTATTTAGCTCATTTAGAGACTATCTTGAAAGGAAATACATTAATTGATGCTAAAAAGAATTTAGATACTAATAATCGAAATATATCCGACTCTACTAATGATAGTATAAAGAATTCTAATAAGCATACTGTATTATTAGAAATACTACCCCATCAGCAAAAAACTAGAATTGATTTTTACTGCACTGAAAAATATTTAAATATTCCTACAGTTTGTATTACTGAAATTTTTACTGAGGGGACTCATTTATATTATGAAAGAGCAGGTAAGAAAATAAAAATTGATAGAATTTATAACCGCATTGTTTTAGATGAATTAAATCATCAAACAAAAGAGATACAAGAAAAAGGTGCTTTACTTCAAAATAATTTAGCTATTGAGTGGGTCACACACCCACATCATTTTTTTAGAATTAGTAAGTTCTTACTCCCTTTTTTAAAGCATACAAACATTCCGCATACCCAATTCGTAGATCAATTAACAGAAATACCTTCAGCATTAGAGAAATACATACTCAAACCCCTATTCTCCTTTGCGGGCCAAGGCGTTATGATAGATATTAGCCCAGGTGATATTGAAAACATAAAAGACCCCTCAGGCTGGATATTACAAGAAAAAGTAAACTATGCCAACTGTATTGAAACACCCACAGGGCCGGCCAAAGCAGAATTAAGGCTGTTTTATTTTTGGGACGAAGAAAAGCAACAATATATTGCCACCATGAACCTTGCTCGATTAAGCAAAGGAAAAATGATTGGGGTGAACTATAACAAAAATGCCACCTGGGTAGGCGGCAGTTTAGCTTATTTCGAGACGACGAAGTAATATTTAGTCAGCAATGTTCTTTAATTGCATTAATAAAGTATAGGCATTCTTAGTAACTATAGCTTGCTTCTCTAAATTAGTTTTTATTTCCACATATCCATTTGTAGAAACGCCCAGTTCAACTGGAACCATTTTAAAACTACCTTCTTCCATTTTAACAAAAACAAAGGGTTTATTTTGCCATTTTACAATAGCCTCTTCTGGAAGGGCATTTACTTTGGCATCATTTAACTCAATTTCAGCATTCGCAGAAGTACCAGGATATAAACGAACCGACTCATTCACTAAATGACAGTGCACATCTGTTGTTTTATCTTCATTGATATTAGGATTTATAACAGCTACTTTTGCGAAATACTTTTTGCGCATATCATTATTGGTATAAAAACTTACTTTATTGCCCACTTTTAAATTAGTAGCATCGTTTTCATATACAATAAGTCTTAAATGTAAATCGCTAGGATCAATAATTTCAAAAAGTATATCCGTAGGGGTTACATACTTGCCAATGTTTACATGTACCTTGGTAACATACCCATTAATTGGAGCATTGAAATTAATGGCCCTGGAAATATTATTCTCATTCAATGTAAGAGGGTCTATGCCCAATAATTTTAGCTTTTCGCTTAAAGACTTTGTTAAATATTTTTGGCTTTCAAAATCGCTTCTGGATAATTGAAAAATTTTATCACTAGTTGCCTTAGTTGCATTTAAATCTCTTTGTCTAATAAAATCGGCTTCTAAATAAACCAATTTACTTTTGGCAGTTAAGTAATCTTGTTGTAATTCTATATAACTAGGGTCCTCCATTATAGCTAATAAATTACCTTTTTTAACAAACATACCTGGAATAAGGCTAGTCTTCTTTAAATAGCCACCCATTGGGATACTAACAGACACTATATTACTAGGTGGTACATCAATAACCCCATTCACTTTTAAAACTTTATGCATGGACATTGGCGCTGCAGTCCCAAAAACAAGGTTCGCCGTTTTTAATTGCGCTGCATTTAAAGTAACAACTTCAGCGTTAAGGGTATCAGCTCCTTTTTCTGTATCAACAGCCTTGGTAGGTTTATTTCCGCTACAAGCAAGCATTGTTGTTATACTAAGAAGGGCTATAAAAAATTTTAATTTCATAAATTTATTTTTAATTATTTGAGCTAATTTTTTCAATTTCAATGGCACCTTCATTTAGTTGCTGGACATAATTGAAATACTCATTTTGAATTTGTATGGCCTGATTGATAATCATTACCCATTCTAAATAACTAATTTCTCCAGCGTTTAATTTCTTAGAAGCTGTTTCTATCAATAAATTGGAATTAGGTATTATGCTTCTTTGATATTTTATTATTAGATTTTTATTTTGAACATACCTGGCTGCTAAATTTTTTAAATTAGCACTTAACTGTTGTTGCACCGCAATTTGCTCTAATTTATTTTGTTGTACACTAATACTTCCTGCAGCAATGCGTGAACGTTGTGCAGAGGAAAATAAAGGAATGGACATACCCATATTAAAAGCATTAAAACGATAATCTTTTCCGAAAAACCGTTCGACAGTCTGACTAATTGGCTGCCAACCAATAATAGTGGAGCTATTATAGCCCAGATTAAAAGAGGGTTGTAGTCTCCCCTTTTCAAGTTGGAGTTCATTTTCAGCCAATGTAATTCTTTGTTGACTTAATTTTATTTGGGGTGTTTCAGGCGCCGTTAGTAAATCAGGAATACGCTCTAATTCAATAATATTATTTTCAGCAAAAGGCACCTGTACCATTTTTGAATTTAAAAGAATATTGAATTCATTTAACAATACCTCGTACTCAGTAGTTAATAATTCTAATTGATTGGAGATTTGCGCTAATTGACTTTCTGCAGTAATTTTTTCCAAGATATCGGAATTCCCTGCCTCAAAACGCTGCTTCGCCTTATTAGCAAATGAGGTGTAAATGCTATCTGCATTGAGCAAAAGTTGTTTTCTTCTTTGAACAAGTAGTAAATTAAAAAAAGAACTTTTTACAGCAGCCTTTAACTCAATTTCTTTTTGCAATTTCGAGAGTACACTTATATTAATGTTCGTTTTATTGATAGCGCCTTGACTCTTGTATACAGCAGGAAATTGTATATTTTGAGTAACAGTCATTCGATTATCATTTTGAAAACTATTTATTTTTCCATAACCAAAATCAAATAGTGTTTTTTCAATATCAAGATTACTCTTTTTTAATGCCTGATAATAGTTCACTTGCATTGAACTTGCTTTTAAAGAAGCATTATTCTGAATAGCACTATCGATTGCTGCATTTATACTTATTTTATCTTGCGCTGAAGCAGTTGAAGAAAATAGGATAATTGTTAAAATAATTAAACTAACTGAACTAACATTTTTATTCATTTTTAAATATTGAGTTCCTTTTTCAAAAAGTAAATACATAACAGGTAAAACAAAAAGGGTTAGCATGTTAGATATAATTAAACCGCCAATAACCACTGTTGCCAATGGCTTCTGCACTTCCCCTCCAGCCCCAGTACTAATGGCCATGGGTATAAAACCTAAGGCGGGCACCAAGGCTGTCATTAACACTGCCCTTAATTTTGACTTAGTGGCATGTATTACAATTCGAATAGAATCATGCCATCCTTCTGCTTTAAGCCTATTAAATTCAGATACTAATAAAATGCCATTTAAAACAGCTACCCCAAGTATGGCAATAAAACCAACACCTGCCGCTATACTAAATGGCA
>JAJTDP010000052.1 GCA_021300455.1 Sediminibacterium sp.
ATTCGGCGGCTGGGGTGGATGGGGCGGTGGATTCGGTGGATGGGGCGGCTGGAACCCTTACTTTGCAGGATATTGGAATCCATACATGCCAATTTATTATGGTGGTGGTTTTGTAAATAATGGAGGAAGACCTTTCCAATCTCCAAGCGCTGTAAGATCAAGCCCTTCTGCTATTAATGCCTATAGAAACAACCGTGGTTATAATAATACGAATAACAGTGTCAACACTACTACGGGTAATACAAGATATACAAGTAACCCTACTTTAAATAGCAATTTTGGAAATTTAATGAAGCGTGTTGTTACGAATAATAGTAATACCAATTACGCAAATAGTTATGACCGTCCAGCTCGTTATTTTTCGAATAATAATAACTACAATGGCGGTAACCAAAATCAAACAAACAGCACCAATAATAGTAATAACAGAGCAAGTTTCCAAAGCAACGGCAATAGCAATGCAGGTGGAAGAAGTGGTGGATTTAACAGCAGTGGAAGTTCTTCAAGTAGCCCACGTGCTGCAAGAATTCCATAAGCCATAGCTAAGAACTAAAAATTTATTGGAAAGTTTTGAGGTAAATTTTAGTGGAAAGTTTTAGTAGAATGTATTTGTAGAAAGTTTTTAAAAATCAAAGTATCAATTATGAAGAAATTATTTTTTTTAATATTAATGGGATCTAGTTTAACCATGTATGCGCAAGAACCTGAAGATGGACTTCGTCTATCTTGGTTTGCACCCAATGGAACAGCTAGAAGCAATGCTTTAGGAGGAGCCATGGGTTCTTTAGGAGGTGATTTATCTTCTAATCATATCAATCCAGCCGGCCTTGGTTTTTATAAATCGAGTGAACTTTTGTTAACCCCAAAATTCTTAGTACAAACTAATAATTTTAATTATAGAGGAACAAGTTCTTCCAGTACGAATTCTAAATCTAATTTTGGAATGGCGGGTATCGTTTTTGCAGATGGACAAAAAAGAAATAGCTGGACAAGTACAGCCTTCTCTGTTACCTATAATCAAGTTGCCAATTTCAATAATCATTCTAGTTTTGGTGGTAAAAATAATTTTAGCAGTTTATCTGAAAAATATTTAGAAGAATTAGTGGGTGACCAAGCCGACTCTAATGCAGCCTTAAGTAATTATATTTTTGGAAGCTCTCTTGCTTTTAGAACTTATTTAGTTGATACGACTGCAGATGCAAGAGGTAATGTTAATGGCTACCAAAGTTTAGTGCCTATTACTTCAGGCGTAAACCAGGCTTATGATGCACATACTACTGGAAGCTATGATGAATTAGCCTTTGGCTGGGGTGGTAATATGGAAGATAAATTATACTTAGGAGCTAGTATAGTTTTGCCTATGATCAATTATTCTAAGAGACTTACCTATTCAGAAGTAGATGCCACTTCTAATCCAGATAACAATTTTGCATCCTTTGTTTTAGATGAAAATTTTTCTTCAAGAGGTTGGGGTTTAGGAGCAAAGTTCGGTATTATATACAAGCCTGAACCTTTTTTAAGACTGGGTTTTACTTTACATACACCACAAGTCATTTCGTTCAGAGATCAAATGAGTACTAGTTTATCTACCAATACCGAAAAGTATGCAGGTATGCAATCGGTTAGTTCTAGCGAGTTAAATAATGGTTATGCTGGTACAAGGGAATATACAGTGTCCACTCCTACTAAAGCAATATTTAGCACAAGCTACTTTTTTGCTTCACCTAGTAAACCATCACAACCACTTGGTTTTATTGCTGCCGATTTAGAGGTTGTCAATTATGCAGGTACACGTTTTTATTCCAATACCTTCGATAAAGCAACTAGCGATTATTATAGTTTAATTAATAGCGTTATTAAAGATGCATATAGGAACAATATTAATTTTAAATTAGGCTCTGAAATAAAATTAAGTAACAACTGGATGATCAGAGGTGGTGCTGCTTATTATGGCTCTCCTTATAAAGATGAAACGCTAAAAGCTTCTCGCATGATATTGAGTGGTGGTATTGGATACAGAACTAATAGAAACTTCATTGACTTCACTATTGTTAGCTCAAGTACTAAAGATGCAGTATTTCCTTACCGTTTAAATGATAAGCCTAATACTTATGCTAGTTTAACTGCTAACCAATTAGTATTTAATATTGGTTACGGTATAAGATTCTAAGGACTTATGAAAGAAAAATGAATACCCTATAAATAAAAAAAACCTTCCCAAAATTGGGAAGGTTTTTTTATGAGACAAAGATTATAAAGTCTTACTTATTTTAAATCGCTTGCCTTTAATCCTTGATTTACTTTAATATCTGAGTACTTAATATTTATTTTCATTTGACCCATATCGATAAGTTGCTCTGATGAAATTTGTACGCCATTCACAGTTTGATAGCCACTGTAAAATTGTTGTTGTGTCATAGTTCCTTGTCCTGGCACTTCTTCCGATTTTGAAGTCTTTACTAATAAGAATGTTTTAGCATCGTAAAAACGGTGAGATACTTTTTTAGAAGGCGTAGTCACTTCTACATCAATAGCTTCTTTACCATCTACTTTTTCTCCACCTACAATTTTTAAGCCATAGCCTTTTGTTAAAAACAATTGCTCAGGTGCAATAGAAGCAGATTCGTCAAGCCCTTCTTTTAAATCATCTGTGATGGGCGCTTCCTGTCCTTGTTGAGTAATAGAGTATTTACCATCCACGACTGCTTGTCTCATTATGGCCATGCCCCCCATTGACATAGTGGTCACTGAATTACCTGGCATTACTATTGTTTGCTTCATTTCTAAAGACTGACCCATTAGATTAGCTGTTCCTTTTAACTGAACATCTTTCACATTGTCTAAAGCCTCTTTTGAACCAATAGCAGCAATGGCTTTTTCCATTAAAGCAGTAGGTGTTAAACTAGCATCTGCTTTTACTTCTGTTGGCGCAGCTACCTCATTACCTTCAATATCAAAATACTTTATAGGACCATATTTTTCTAAGCCTTTAGCAATTTGCTTGGCATTACCTACAATTACAATATGCATTTTAGCAGGGTTCAATAAAGTAGCTGCTGCATCTTGTACTTTTTGAGCATCTACTGCTGCTAAATTAGTTAAGTATTTTTGGTAATAGTCCGCAGGTAAATTATTTACGGCAATAGATAAAGCAAAATTAGCAATCGTATTTGGGCTTTCTAAAGAACGTGCAAAGCCACCCGCTAAATAATTCTTCATACGGCTTAATTCTGTATCGCCTACTTTAGTATTACGAATAATATTTAATTCATTTAAAATTTCTTGAATAGAGCTATCTGTTTTTTCATTTCTAACAGAAGCCTCTGCACTAAACATACCTATTTGTTTACTTAATAGCTACATAGGTTGTAGCAGGAATAGCTGGCTTCTCATAGACAGGTCTTGCATACACACCCTTAGCCCAAGCACCAAAATTCTTTTCAGCAAGTGCCTTGGCGTTGGCTGGATCAATATCACCTACAAATATTAAATACGCATTATTAGGTATCCAATAGGTTTTGATGAAGTTTTTTACATCTTCTACTTTTACAGCATTCACTGTTTTAGTAGTCGTGATTTCACCAAATGCATGGTTGGCACCGTATACTAATTTCTTCATGACATTATTAGAAATAGCATCTGGCTCGTCCTTATTTGATTCAATTCCAGAAATAGTTTGCTTTCTTACTTTCTCTAATTCATCACTAGATAATGCAGGGCGCAAAATGACTTCCGCCATTAACTCCATTAATTTAGGGAAATTATTTTTTAAAGAACTCGCTGAAGCGGAACTACTAGATGTAAATAAACTACCCCCTAAAAATTCAACCGCTTCGTCTAACTCCGCTTTTGATTTAGTAGCAGTTCCTCTTTTCAAAAGTTGTCCTGACATGTCGGCTAAGCCTGCCTTATCGCCTTCTTTGAATCCCTCTACATCTAAAGCTAAAGTAGCAGTGACTTTCGGTAATTTTGTATTTTTTACTACAAAAACTTGCAAGCCGTTCGCTAAAGTAAATTTAACGGGGCTAGCCACTTGTATTAATGGTGCCTTGCCTGGCGCAGGAGACTTAGTTCTATCCACTGTTTGTGCCATTGAAAAGAATGGCAAACATAATAAAACGCTGTATATATATTTTTTCATAAAATTATTTTTTGACTCTTTGAATAGTCTTACTTATTTAGTTGTTTTTTCTTTTGGTAAATAATGAAGCACTACCCTGTTCTCTTTATTCAAGTATTTTTTTGCCACTTTCAAAACATCTTCTCTAGTTACTTTATTGTATTTCTCTAGTTCGGTATTAATTAAATTGGCATCACCAAAATATACTTCATTATTAGCTAAGCTTTCTGCAATACCTGCCATCGTAGCCTTGCTATCTACTAAGTCAGTGGTAATTTGGTTTTTCACTTTTTGAAATTCACGCTCTCCCACAAGACCTGTCTTTAATTCATTAACCACACTATCCATACTGGCTTCTAAAGTTTCTACTTTAACACCCATATTGGCAATAGTTAATGCAATAAATAAGCCATCGTCTTCATTGAAAAAAGGAACTGATTGCGCAGCTACTGCTAATTGTTTTGAATCTACCAAGGTCTTATTCATTCTAGAAGAAGCTCCTCCAGATAAAATTGTAGAGAGTACATTAAATGCATAATACTCTTCCCCACCTTGCTTAGGTGCACGGTAAGCATGGAATATAGCTGGTAACTGAATGTTATCATATATTTTGTCACGCACTTCACCGCCCAAAGGAGGTTCTTTAATACTAGGGCGGTTAATAGGAAGGCTTCCTTTTGCAATAGGACCAAAATAAGCTTCAATTTTTTTCTTTAGTTCTGGAATATTGATATCTCCTGCAATTGATAAAACACAATTATTAGGAACATAATAAGTTTTATAGAATTGAATAAACTCTTCTAGCTTGGCAGCATTTAAGTGATCCATACTTCCAATAGGAGACCATTGGTAAGGATGCACTTTATAAGCTCTCTTTAACATTTCAGTTAAAAAAGAACCATAAGGACGGTTGTCCATTCTTTGACGCTTTTCTTCTTTTACTACTTCGCGTTGAGTATTCACACCAATTTGTTCAATTTTAGCATGCATCATACGCTCACTTTCTAACCAAAGACCAAGGTCTACTTGATTAGAAGGTAATAGTTCATAATAAAAAGTACGGTCTTGTGATGTATTGGCATTTAAAGCACCCCCTGCATTGGTGATATATTTATCGAATTCACCTCTTTTAATATTTTCTGAACCTTCAAATAATAAATGTTCAAAGAAATGGGCGAATCCTGTTCTTGCAGTGTCTTCGTTTTTTGAACCTACATGATAAAGTGCCGTTACTGCCACCACGGGTGCAGAATGGTCTTCATGTAAAATAATTTTTAATCCGTTGGGTAAAGTATATTTTTCAAACTGAATGGTTTGGCTTTTTGCCAAAGTCACAGTCATTAAAAAAAGACTTACCAATAGGAAGCTTCCTAATTTTTGCATACTTAAAGTTTTAAATAAAATGTAATGAATATACCAATGAATCAATGGCTATATTATGGAATAAAAATAACCAAAATATGGATGGCTTGGGCATCTAAAATGTTAATTTCTAAAAATATTAAACTATTATAATAAAACCTGCTTAGGCTCAATACTACCTGCCTTAAACCAAGTAGTGGTAGGGTCTCGTTTAAACCAAGTCATTTGGCGTTTGGCGTAATGGCGGGTATTTTGTTGGATATTTTCTATGACTTTTTCAAGGCTTATTTTCTGCTCGAAATAGTCTTTCCACTCGCTATAACCTACTGTTTGTAGTGCGTTTAAATGTGCATAATCTTCTAAGCCTTTCACCTCTTTTTCCAAGCCCTCATTCACCATATTCAAAACCCTATCATTTATTCTTTGGTATAATTCTTCTCTATCTAATTCTAAGCCAATTTTCACCATTTTAAAAGGCCTTTCAATGGCTTTTTTATTTTGAAAACTTAGAATTGAGGCTCCGGTTCCAAGTATTACTTCTAAGGCCCTCATTAATCGCTGTGGATTTTTTTGCTCCCCTTTCTCCCAATAGGAAGGATCTTTCACCGATACCTCTTTTTGCAACCAGCGTAAACCTAATTTCTCATAGTTTGCGATAATATTTTCTCTAATGCTAGTATCAATAGCTGGAATTAAATCCAAGCCCTCAGAAAAGGCTTTAATATATAAACCCGTTCCTCCCACCATAACAACTGCATCCTTTGTAGCAAATAAAGATTGTACTTTTTCCAAAGCCCAATTTTCAAAATAAGAGGCATTGATATTTTCAGTAATTGAATGTGATGCAATAAAATGATGCTGCACCGATTTTAACTCCTCTTCACTTGGTCTAGCCACTCCTATATTCATTTCTTTATAACACTGACGAGCATCTGCTGAAATAATTTCTGTATTCAATGTTTTGGCAAGCGCAATAGCAAAACTTGTTTTTCCTACAGCGGTAGGACCCATTACGATGTAAACGGTTTTAGACAAAATACTTGGACTAGTTTAAATTTGAAATAAATAAGATAGAAATTATAGAACTAAAAAGCTTCTCCTTCGAAAAACCCAGAACCAGACTCATTATCCTGCTTGTTATCATCAGCGTCTTCTTCATCGCTGTCTTCAGCATCATCACTATCATCAGATGCATGCGCGTCTTCTTCTCCTTCTTCCCCAAATCCGTCAGCGCCCTCATTTAAATCATATTTCTCTTCAATGTCTGCAAATTTTTCACCCAGTAAACCCTTGGTGCCATATTGCATAGGACCCACTCCTTCAATACGAGATACCAGCGGATATTCAAGCGTCATATCTGCATCGCTATTTTTAATCACTTGTATAAGTTGAATTAAAAAAGACCAGGACTTTACAAAATCGTATTCGTAAATAAAATGCTGATTGGTATCAATTATTTCAGTTCCAATAATAGTCTCTGCCATTAGCAAAGGAGCTACTTTATAAGCACGATCGTATACTTCTTTACTTATTTCTCTACCTCTTTGCCAAGTATCGTTACTTCTATAAAAAGTAGCATCGTGCTTTTGATCAAACTCAAAGGCTTTTAAAATAATGGTATGTAGGTCTTGAAAATTTTGTGTGTGCTTCACCAAAACATCACGGTATATAGCATCATCCTCCTCCCAATAAACTCTAAATTTTAATACGGCCATTTTGGTATTTTGAAACGCTAAATTACTATTTTATTATAGGAAATAAGCCTAGTTTTTCGGCTTCTTTTAGCATGAAGCCATAGGCAGCATCATAGTCATTAGGTATAAGCCCATCCAGTATAGCTTCCCTAATGGCATCTTTGATAATACCCACTTGTTTAGAAGGTGCAATGGCAAATAATTCCATGATCATTTCTCCTGTAATAGGTGGTTGCCAATTTCTAATGCTATCTTTTTGTTCTACTTCAATTAATCTTTCTTTGACAAAATCAAAGCCTTGTAAATAACGCTTCACTTTTACTTTATTCTTACTCGTGATATCGGCAGCACATAATAACATTAAGCTGTCAATATCATCGCCTGCATCAAATAATAATCTTCTAATGGCAGAATCAGTTACCGATTCCTTCGTTAAGGAAATTGGGCGTAAATGAAGGGCCACTAATTTTTGTACCATTTTCATTTTTTCATTCAAGGGCAGTTTCAACTGCGTAAAAATTTTAGGTACCATACGTGCACCCACTACCTCATGCCCATGAAAAGTCCAACCAAACCCCGTTTCAAATTTTTTAGTTTTAGGTTTAGCTATATCGTGTAATAAAGCAGCCCAACGAAGCCAAATATCATCACTAGTGGCTGCTACATTATCTAATACTTGCAATGTATGTGAGAAGTTGTCCTTATGCCCAATACCATCCAAGGTTTCAGCCCCTTCTAATTGTAATAGAACAGGAAATATATTTTCCAATAATCCGGCTTCTTTTAATAAATACCAACCTTTAGAAGGTACTGCGGTTTGCATTATTTTTTGCAATTCATCGGTAATACGCTCTTGGGAAACAATAGAAATACGATCTGCCATTTTTTGAATGGCTGTAAATGTATCAGCAGTGATCTCAAAATTTAATTGAGTAGCAAAACGAATTGCACGCATCATTCGAAGCGGATCGTCGTCAAATGTTTTTTCTGGAGACAGTGGTGTTCTTAAAATTTTATTGGTTAAGTCTTCTAAGCCTCCAAAAGGATCAATAACTTTTCCAAAATCATTTTCAATCAAAGAAATAGCTAAAGCATTTACAGTAAAGTCTCTTCTGTTTTGATCATCCTCAATGCTGCCCGGACTTACCGATGGCTTTCTACTTTCTCTAGCATAGCTTTCTTTTCTAGCGCCCACAAACTCAATTTCAATAGTATCCAATTTCACCTGCGCTGTTCCAAAAGTTTTAAATAAAGAAACCGGAGGCCTAGGTGTGAATTGATTGGCAAAGGCAGTTGCCAAGGCCAGGCCATCTCCAATACAAACTATGTCAATATCCTTAGTGGGTCTATTCAATATTTTATCGCGCACGAACCCACCTACTGCAAATGCAGGCGTGTTCAATAAAGCAGCTTGCTGAGCTACTATATTGAATATAGATTCTTCTTCTTGTGTAAATTGAATTTGCATGGCTACAAACTTACTAATATTGGGCCATTTGTAGCAATGGAGCTATTAATTGAGCATTTTCAATGGTATGTGCGCAATTAAAATGGCCCAAAGGACATTGTTTCTTGCCATGTAAACCACAGGGGCGGCAAGCTAGTTGCTCTTGAGTTTCTACTATAAAAGAATGGGTAGATAAAGGACCAAAACCAAAAGCAGGAATGGTAGAACAATAAATGGCCACTACTGGCGCATTGACAGCAGAACAAAAATGCATGGGAGCAGAATCGTTTACATAATTCAAAACCGCTTTTTTTTGTAAGGCAGCAGATGCTAAAAAACCTAATGCTCCACTTAGATTAATTATTTTTTTAGAAGCAGATAAATCTATGCTTTCAATTTCATTTATAATTTTATCGCCAAGGTCTTTATCAGTAGGCCCCCCAATGATATAAATAGGGCCTTCAAATTTTAGTTCACTTATAAAACTTACCCATGCAGTCAATGGAAATTGTTTAGTAAACCAAACCGATGCTGGTGCAATAGTTATATATTTTTCTGCCTGATATATTTTTACTTGTTCGAAGTCGGAATTTGTTGGGTATAATTTAGGTATGGCTATAGGAAGAATACCTAATGAGTGGGTTAATAAATGATTTCTATTCATCTCATGTACTTCACCTGCCGATACATCATGCTTTACTTTATGTGTAAATAAAAATGAAAAGGGATTTTTATCAAAACCAATGGTAGTATTTGCACTAGATAAAACAGTCCACAAACCAGTAGCTGCAAACCTTTGAACATTTATTAATAGATCATATTTCTTGGCTCTTATTTTTTTCAAAATAGAAAGCCAATTCAAATATTTATGCTGTTTTTTATCCCAAACAATAAGTTCATTTATAAAGGGGTGTTCATTAAAAAGTGCTTCATTGCCTTTTCTCACTACTACATCAATAGCTGCTTGAGGATACTGCTGGTGCAAAGATTCTACTAAGGCAGTAGCTAGCACTAGATCACCAATAAAGGCAGTTTGTATAACCAGTATTTTTTGCATAGCAAGAATTAAGGACGAATGATAATTAAATTTCCATCTTCATCCCATTTCACTATAGAAGAAGGCATTTGCATACTCGTTTCTTCCTGTCTATGTTTGACTACATAGTCAACCCCTTCTTTAATGTCCAAAGAAATATCTGCAAAGCATAATGGTGTAGGATAACCAGAAATATTAGCAGAAGTACTTACAATAGGCTTACCCAATGCCTTCATTAAATCCTTACAAAATGCGTCCTTGGTAATTCGAATAGCCACCGACTCGTCCTCTGCAACTAAATTTTTTGCGAGGTTAATAGCCTTTTGATAAATAACTGTGGTGGGTTTATGAATGCCTTTTATGTAATCAAATATTTGTACATTATTATCAGCAACATAGTTTGCAAGATTCGCTTCTTCGCCTAAGAGAATAATCATGGCCTTGGTATCTATTCTATTTTTTAGTGCAAATATTTTTGCTACTGCTTCTTCGTTGGTCGCATCACAACCAATACCCCAAACCGTATCGGTGGGATATAAGATGATTCCCCCTTTTTGAAGGGTTGTTAAACATAGTTGTATATCTTCTTCATAAACAAACATGATGCAAATTAAACAATCCCCTTTAAATAAATTCAGCTTAGTTATTGTGTAAAACTTAGTAAGCAAAATAAAGGTCTAGTTTGTAATTTTGTACAAATTGAAAAAATGGAATTAAAGAACAAAATAGAAGCAGCATTTGCCGATCGTAGTTTATTAAAAGAGGCTGATTATAGTGAAGCAGTGCATGCAGTCATTGAAGAAGTAGATAAAGGTCGCTTAAGAGTGGCTGAACCAATAGACGGGAAATGGGTAGTAAACGAATGGGTAAAACAAGCTATTTTATTATACTTTGGTATTCAGCCCATGCAAACCTGGGAGCTCGCCCCATTTGAGTTTCATGATAAAATGTTATTGAAATCGAATTATGCTGCATTAGGTGTTAGAGCTGTGCCACATGCAGTAGCAAGATATGGCGCCTATTTAGCCAAGAACGTGGTTTTAATGCCTAGTTATGTAAACATTGGGGCCTTTGTAGATGAAGGAACCATGGTAGATACCTGGGCTACAGTGGGAAGTTGCGCTCAAATTGGTAAAGGAGTACATTTAAGTGGAGGTGTGGGTATTGGAGGAGTTTTAGAACCCTTACAAGCCAGCCCTGTGATTATCGAAGATGGCTGTTTTATTGGAAGTAGATGTATTGTGGTGGAAGGCGTTCATGTAGAAAAAGAAGCTGTATTAGGTGCCAATGTGGTTTTAACCCAAAGCACTAAAATTATAGATGTAAGTGGCGCAAACCCTATTGAATATAAAGGACGTGTACCTGCTAGAAGTGTTGTTATACCTGGCTCTTATAGAAAAACCTTCCCTGCTGGCGATTACCAAGTTAGCTGCGCATTAATCATTGGACAAAGAAAACCAAGTACAGATTTGAAGACTAGCTTAAATGATGCCCTGCGTGACTTTAATGTAGCAGTCTAGACCTCCCTAAAAAAGTTTGGGGTGACCAGGACAAGTCCTAACCACCCCGATTATCCTTCCCCCAAAGGATAAAAAGTTTAAATATTGATATATTTAATATTTCATTAATATATCAACGTTCTTAATGTAAATATGCGTATACATTAGACTTCCTTCCAAATTAATAGTAAACTAAGTAGTGAAATAAATATTTTATAATTAA
>JAJTDP010000015.1 GCA_021300455.1 Sediminibacterium sp.
CATTCATAAAGACTGGGCAATCTCCACCCATTCCCTAATTCTGCGCATGCGGTATTTGCTTGATCCCAATTCATCAATTGTGGGAAATCATATTGAGCAATTAAAATCACTTGTATGTCTTTCATCTACTATTGGGTAATGAAACTTATTCTCAGTATTTAAAATATAAGTTATCTCTTTTGAGTTACTAGGAATAATTTTCAATAAAGTAAAATGATTATATAGTTTGCTAAAAGCGGTAAATGAAATCGTAGTCGGTGAAAAATTATCATTATTTATATCAAAAAAAATAGTTGTCTCATGAGCTAATTGGACTTTATCATTAACTAATTTTAAATTAGCATCATCATTGAATATCAAATTATTTTTAACTAGATCCAATATTATTTTTTGTATTTCATATGAACTTATACTGTCCATATTCATTTGAGGAAATTTATCTTTAATAGCTAATTGACAAGTATAAAGTGGGGCTGTGATAAATACAGACCATTTTTTATTTTCATTTTGAATAATGGAAATAGTGGATACCTGAGGATTGTGCGCAAACAAACTTTTCACTAACAGTATTGAAATGATTAAACACCTTATTTTGAACATGTATGTTTAGTTTATTACAATGTAACAGAGAATGAGCCAGGAACACCTCTAAAGCTATTTATAAAACTATTGGAACCAGCATTTGCAACATGATAATGATATCCTCTTATTGAATCATAATGTCCTCTACTTGCATCAAGATCTGTGCTTTCTTTTCCTGCTTCATCTAAATTTTCAAATAGTCCATAGCCATCCATTGCGTATCCAATCATTGCAGCATGTGCATCGGTTTGTTTTATTTTTGTAGATTTTCCAGTGGCTGCATGATAATGATAACCAGTAGCTCCGTTAACATGCCCCCCTGCATCATCAAATGGCGCTAAAGTATAGGCACCTAATATGGCTTGAGTAGGAGCAGGCGGGTCAAAATTAATACCATTAAATGCAATACCTACAACACCACCCATTCCCATAATTGGTATTGTGTTATTGGATTTAACAGGCTTAACCGGTATGTAATATATTTTCTTAATTCCCGGGAAATAAGAAGGAAGACATTGAACACAATAGTTTTTATACAAAGGATCAACATTGGGTCTGGCAGCAGCTTCACATGCAGCCTTTGTATCGGTAACATTGATTACACCAGTTGTTGAGTTGTATAATTTCCAAGTAGTATTTGAATAGAAGGTGGCTAAGTTTTTAATAAAGGGACCATCTACATCATATAATTTTCCGGCCTCAAACCATATTCCGCCTTTATCAATACCATCATTTATATTAGTTGGACACCAAGGACCTTGAGTATGATCCGATGGGGTATTATTTGAAATAATTTTATAACACATTACGGTTGATCCATCGGCTAGCCTTTGACTTACCTTAGTAATACTTTCAGTTAACCCAGCAGCTAAAAATTTAGTAGGATCTACTTCAATAACTACTGCATCATCGGTTATTGAGGTGGAAGGTGTAGTCGGAGTAGTAATAGTTGTGTTGGTATCTGATTTACTACATGCAAACGTGGTGGCTATCATAAACAAGATCAAGAATCTAAATTTATTTAAAATCATAGTGGGTAGTTTAGTCATAAGACGTGTAAATGTATAAAAGGTTTAAATAGGGGGTAGTTTTTTAACAGTTTATAATATAAATATAATCTAGAAAGAACCCGTTTGCTACACTTTCTGCTACACACATAAAAAAACCCATTGAAAATCAATGGGTTAAGTGTTTTAAAGCGGACCGGACGGGACTCGAACCCGCGACCTCCGCCGTGACAGGGCGGCATTCTAACCAACTGAACTACCGATCCTTGGTTAGTGGATAAATCCACTTATAAGGGGTGCAAAGATAAGGGGAAACTGCTTTTTTAAACAAATCTTTTATTAAAAAAGCTTTATTATTTTTACATCCCAATAGAAGCTTATGCCAGTATACCCAAATAGACAGTTTTTAGATTTTGAACAACCTATAAAAGAGCTGTACGAACAAATAGATGCCACAAAAAAATTAGCAGAAAAAAATCCTAAAATAAATTTATCTGCTACTATTGATCAATTAGAGCAATCTATTATTGATAAGCGAAAAGCAATCACAGCACGCCTTTCACCTTGGCAGCGTGTTCAATTAAGTAGACATCCCGACCGCCCTTATACCTTAAAGTACATTCAAAACATGTGCGATAAGTTTGTTGAATTACATGGAGATCGTAATGTAAAAGACGACAAGGCCATGGTGGGAGGATTCGCGGAATTGGACGGACATACCGTTATGATGATAGGCCAGCAAAAGGGTATTAACACCAAGGCCCGCCAAATGAGAAACTTTGGGATGGCCAACCCTGAAGGCTATAGAAAAGCCCTTAGACTCATGAAATTGGCTGAAAAGTTCAATAAACCAGTAGTTTGTTTAATTGATACTCCAGGTGCTTTCCCTGGCCTAGAAGCTGAGGAAAGAGGACAAGGAGAGGCCATTGCCCGTAATATTTATGAAATGGTGCGTTTACAAGTGCCAATTATTATATGTATCATAGGAGAAGGGGCTAGTGGGGGTGCTTTAGGCATTGGGGTGAGTGATAAAACCTTAATGATGGAAAACACTTGGTACACGGTTATTTCTCCAGAAAGCTGTAGTTCTATTTTATGGCGTAGCTGGGATAAAAAAGAAATTGCTGCCGAGCAGTTAAAACTAACCGCCGATGATATGAAAGGTTTTGGTTTAATTGATGAAATTGTTCCAGAGCCAGTAGGTGGCGCACATTGGTCTTATACAGATGCGGCTGCTATTTTAAAAGAAAAAATTATTGCAGCATTAGCCTCGGTAAAAGATATAGCACCTGCTAAGCGAGTAGAAAACAGAATTGAGAAATACAGTAAAATGGGTTTCTGGGAAGAAGCATAATATTATTTAATTATCTTTAGTACATGTTAAGAGAAACCCTCAAAGGAACTGGCGTTGCATTAGTGACTCCCTTTAAAAAAGACAAATCCATTGACTTTACGGCACTTGAAAATTTAATAGATATTCAAATTGCAGGAGGTTTAGATTATTTAGTGACCCTAGGTACAACAGGGGAGTCGGTTGTTTTATCTGATGAAGAAAAAATTGAAATATTTAATTGTACTGTAAAAAAAGTAAATGGTCGTGTGCCTATTGTTATTGGTATTGGTGGAAATGATACTGCAGCGGTTATAAAATCCTTTGGAAAATTTGATTTATCAAAAGTTGTTGCTATTTTAAGCGTATCGCCTTATTATAATAAACCTTCTCAAGAAGGATTATACCAACATTATATGGCATTAGCCGACGCTGCACCTAAGCCTATTTTATTATACAATGTACCAGGACGTACTGGAAGAAATATGAGTGCAGCAACTACACTTCGTTTAGCATCGCATCCAAATATTGCAGGTATTAAAGAAGCAGTTTCTGAATTGACCCAAATGATTGCGATATTAAAAGACCGCCCTTCCGATTTTCTAGTAGTGAGTGGTGATGATGAAATGGTAATGGCTCAAATGGCCTGCGGTTGTGATGGTGTGATTAGTGTGGCTGCCAATGCATTTGCTAAACCTTTTTCTGATATGATTCGTTTTGCGATGGCCGGAGACTTTTCTATGGCTAAAAGAGTGAACGATTTATTAGTAGAAGGCTATGGCTATATGTTTGAAGAAAATAATCCTGCTGGTATTAAAGCTTTTATGTTTGAGCAAGGATTAATTGAAAATGAATTACGCTTACCACTTGTGCCAGTATCTGCGCCACTGCAAGCAAAAATTCATAACTACTTACAGCGTTATATTAGCCAATAAATTTTATTTGATCTTACTAAGTAAATCTTAGTAGGATAATCTTAGTAGGGTAATCTTAAGAGGGACTGCTTAGTTAAGCTTTTTCTTAATAGCTTGTAGTTTCATTAAAGCCTCAACCGGTGTGAGATTATTAATATCCATCTCGTCTAATTCTTTTCTAATCGATTCAAAAGTTTCTGTATGTGCATCAAAAATAGATAACTGTAATTCTTGACTGCCCTTATTTTTCAATTCCATTTCTTTTAAAATTTCATTAGCCCTATTCACTAAAATATTGGGCATGCCTGCCATCTTTGCCACATGAATACCAAAACTATGGGTGCTGCCACCTTTAGTGAGTTTGCGTAAGAAAATAATTTTATTCCCTACTTCTTTATGGCTTACATGAAAATTATGTACGGTTGAAAGTTGCGCTTCTAAATCGTTCAGCTCATGGTAATGCGTTGCAAATAAAGTTTTAGGCTTTTGCTTCGATTGATGCAAGAACTCCACAATACTCCATGCAATAGAAATACCATCATAGGTAGAAGTGCCTCTTCCAATTTCATCAAGAAGTATTAAACTACGCGCACTAATATTGTTTAAAATGCTGGCGGTTTCTAGCATCTCCACCATAAAGGTAGACTCTCCTGCATTTAAATTATCATTGGCGCCCACGCGTGTAAATATTTTATCGGTAAGTGGAATAGATGCCGCCTGTGCAGGCACATAAGATCCCATATGCGCCATAAGCGTAATTAAGGCAGTTTGTCTTAGCACTGCACTTTTACCACTCATATTAGGACCCGTTAAAATAATAATTTGTTGGGTGGCTGGGTCTAAGAAAACATCATTGGGTATATAGTCTTGGTCAATAGCTAAAGTTTTTTCAATAACCGGGTGCCTGCCTGCTGTAATATTTAAAATAGCCTCTTCTGATAAACTAGGTTTGCAATATTTATTTTCTTTAGCAATTTGTGCAAAGCATAATAAACAGTCCAAGGTGCCTATTAATTGTCCATTATTTTGAATAGCGCCCATTTCTGTAAATACTTGGTCCAATAAGTCTTGATACATTTCTTGTTCAAGGCTTAAAATTTTATCCTCGGCACCTAATATTTTTTCTTCGTAAATTTTTAATTCAGGAGTGATATACCTTTCTGCAGTGGTTAAGGTTTGTTTGCGTATCCACTCGGCGGGCACTTTATTTTTATGCACATGGGTTACTTCTAAATAATAACCATACACATTATTGTATCCAATTTTTAAAGAAGAGATACCTGTAATCTCTGCTTCTTTGTTTTGTATCTGCGTTAAAAAATCTTTGCCTCCACTGGATATATTTCTAAGTTCATCTAAAGCAGATGAAACACCTTCTTTAATAAAGCCTCCTTTCACAGTAGTGGCAGGGGGTTGTTCTTGAAGAGTATTCAATATAGCAGCCTTGGTTTTAGCACAAACTGAAATAGCATTGGCAATTTCTTCTAAATAACTATTGGTATTACTTGATAATAATTCTTTAATAGTAGTAGCAGCCTCTAATGATTTTGCTAATTGAATTAATTCACGAGGTTGAATTTTTCTAGTAGATAACTTACTAGCCAGCCTCTCTAAATCGCCACAAGATTCTATTAGAGCGCCTAATTCAGTAGCGTAATTACTATCAGCTAATAAATTAGCCACTGCCTCTAAGCGCTTATTAATTTGCGTAATAGATTGTAGTGGAAACACCAACCATCTTTTTAATAACCTGGCACCCATGGGGCTCTTGGTGGCATCCATAATTTCAAGCAGCCCTTTTCTATCGGCGCCATTGCCTATTAGTTCTAAATTGCGAATAGTAAATTTATCCATCCATAATATTTCTTCACGCACAATACTTTTAATGGTATGAATATGTTGAAGGTGCGGATGCTCTGTTTCTTTTAAATAATGCAGTATGGCACCTGCTGCCATAATACCTAATTTTTGCTCAGCAATACCAAAGCCCTTTAAAGTACTAGTTTGAAATTGCTTTAATAATTGTTCGGTGGCAAAGGCTTCATCAAATATCCAACTATCTAGCCCATAGGTATAAAACCCATTTCCAAAACTTTCTTTAAATGCTGCTTGATAATTTTTAGGATGTAGAATTTCTGCTGGTTGTAAACTTTGTAATAATTTATCTAAATAGTCCCTGCTGCCTTCAGCTATTAAAAATTCTCCCGTTGTAATATCTAAAAATGCAATCCCTCCTTTTTCATTTTCTACATAAATGGCTGCTAAGAAATTATTGTTTTTATGTTCTAATAATTTATCATTGGTTGCAATACCAGGCGTAAGCATATCGGTCACACCTCTTTTTACAATTCCTTTTACATTTTTTGGATCTTCTAATTGATCACAAATAGCTACACGGTGTCCCGCTTTTACTAATTTATGTAAATAAGTATCTAAGGAATGATGGGGGAATCCGGCTAGTTCACTAGATGAAGCAGCTCCATTATTTCTTTTAGTAAGGGTAATGCCTAAAACTTTGGAGGCAACAATGGCATCTTCTCCAAATGTCTCGTAAAAATCGCCGACGCGAAATAGCAAAATGGCATCGGGATATTTTTGCTTAATAGCCCGGTGTTGTTGCATGAGTGGCGTATCGGCACTTGATTTTGACATGGTGGACAAACCTACATAATTTTTCATAAAAAGCCTACTTTTGCATATGCGCAAACTAACCATGGACGAGTTGGGACGAAAGTCGGTGGCCGACTTTAAGTTGGCCGACAAAAAGCCCCTGGTGGTGGTCATGGATAATATCCGTAGCATGCACAATGTGGGTTCTGTATTTAGAACGGCCGATGCTTTTTTAATTGCAGGTATTTGTTTGTGTGGTTTTACACCTCAGCCTCCTCATAGAGATATTCAAAAAACAGCCTTAGGCGCCACTGAGTCGGTGGATTGGTTGTATTATGATAATACCATAGCTGCAGTGGAAGCTTTAAAAGAGCAGGGCTATAAAGTATTTGCCATTGAACAAACCAAGGGAAGTATATCTTTGGAAAATTTCAAAACTTACTTAAGTAACGCATCCAATGCTGATGCTAATAAAGAATCAATTAAAGCAGTAGCTTTTGTGTTTGGAAATGAAGTGGAAGGGGTGAGTGAAGAAGTCTTGGCTATTTGTGATGGGGCAGTGGAAATTCCACAATACGGGATGAAACATTCTTTAAATATTTCAGTAGCCGCCGCTATTGTTTTATGGGAGATGGTTAGATAGATATTGTTAGAAATAGGATAGGTATAGATAGAGAAGTAAATTATAATTAATAGAATTAAATTATGTCGGTAGTTAAGAATTATATGAGCTTGGTGAAATTTTCACATACCATTTTTGCATTACCCTTTGCAATCATTGGTTTTGTGTTAGGCGTGAGAGCGCAGTGGATGGCTGAACTTCCGGTAGAACAATTTTTCTTAAAATTCTTTTTAGTAATAGTTTGTATGGTAAGCGCACGTTCAACTGCCATGGCCTTTAACCGTTATTTAGACAGGCATTTCGATAAACTCAATCCAAGAACAGCTATTAGAGAAATTCCAGCAGGTATTATCAAAGCAGAAAAAGCACTTGTTTTTATTTTTATTAATATGGCTGTTTTTATTACAGCTAGTTTTTTTATTAATTCAATTTGTTTTTATTTATCACCGGTAGCCCTTTTTGTTATTTTGTTTTATAGTTATACCAAACGCTTCACTTATTTATGCCATTTAGTTTTAGGCATAGGGCTTTCCTTAGCACCTATAGGCGCTTACTTAGCAGTAACGGGCAGCTTTGCAATACTGCCTTTACTATTTTCTTTTGCCGTTGTATTTTGGGTAAGTGGTTTTGATATTATTTATGCCTTGCAGGATATTGAATTTGATAAGTCGCAATCGCTGTATTCTATTCCAAGTTATTGGGGTTTGAATAAAGCATTAAACATTGCAAGGGTACTTCATGTTTTTTCAGCAGCTTTTATAATAGCTGCCTTTTTTATAGGAGGCTTTCACTTTGTTTACTTAATAGGGCTAATTATTTTTGTGGGTATGCTTTTATATCAAAATAGTATTGTGAAGCCTAATGACTTAAGTAAAGTAAATATTGCCTTTATGACTGCCAATGGAATTGCCAGTATTGTATTTAGTATTTTTGTGATTGCAGCAATGGTTTTAGAAATGACTGCTGCTAATAATAATTTTATTCATTTTAACTAAATAAACTTGGCTAGAATAATTTGTATTGATTACGGTGGAAAAAGATGCGGACTAGCAGTAACCGATCCTTTGCAAATTATTGCAACGGCACTCACCACCGTGGATACAAAAGAGCTATTCACTTTTTTGGCCGATTATTTTTCAAAAGAACACGTAGAACTTATATTAATAGGAGAGCCACTTAATTTAGATAATACACCCACCGATGCAACGCCGCTAGTACAAAAAGCCATCATTGACTTAGGAAAGAAATTCCCTACTATTCCCATTCAAACAGTAGATGAGCGTTATAGTTCTAAAAATGCCGTGAGGGCCATGGTAGAAATGGGCATGAAGAAAAACGATAGAAGAGACAAAAAAACCATTGATAGAGTGGCTGCTACCATGTTATTGCAGGAATATCTGAGTAACCGTTCGTAAAGCCATCTTTTATTGATAACTTTGCAGCCAATATCCCCATTTTAGATTTTATAATGTTGCGACTATGATTTTACCAATTGTTGCCTATGGTGCAGCTGTTTTAAGAAAAGTGAGTCCTGCTATTGAGGCAGACTATCCTGGCTTGGCTTTATTAATTGAAGACATGTGGGAAACCATGTATGAAAGTAATGGGGTAGGCTTGGCTGCGCCACAGATAAATAAGAACATTCGCTTATTTGTAATGGATAGCGCTCAAATTTTTGCGAATAGAGAAGAAGAGGATGAAGTGTATGCAGATGCGCCGGGTATTAAAAAAGTATTTATTAATGCCAAGGTACTTGAAACAGGAGGAACCGACTGGGTATACAACGAAGGTTGTTTAAGTATTCCTAAAATTAGAGAAGATGTAACCAGGGCTGAGACAGTTACCTTATCTTATATGGATGAAAATTTCAAATCCTACACAGAAACTTTTACGGGCATGACGGCTAGAATTATTTTACATGAATATGATCATATTGAAGGCAAATTATTCATTGATTATTTAAAGCCACTTCGCCGTAAAATTTTACAAGGAAAACTAAACGATATTTCCAAAGGCAATACGAGGGTCGACTATAAAATGATTCAAATTAAATAATTCATTATGGGTTTTACGAGTTCGAAATGTAAGAGCTTTAAATATACAGGCTTTAAATATATTGGTATTGTCTTGTTATTGTTTGTATTGAATACGTATGTGAATGCGCAGGATACTTCATTTAATGTGGGAGGACAAAATTTTACTTTAAGCGACGCTATTGTTAGAAACAATTTTGATTATAAAGCCATTTTACAAAAAATTAAAGAAGACACCAGTTTTTATAAAGCCTTTAAAACACTTCGTACCATTGGATATAGTTCTTATAATTATATTCAAATGAAGGATAAGAACGAAAAAGTAGTTGCTACATTAAATAGCAAAACCAAACAAACTAGAAAAGATAATTGCAGGACCATGGAAGTTTTGGAGGAGAAAGTAACGGGTAATTTACGCGACGCCTCGGGTGATTATAATTATGTAACGCCTTCTTTATATGCTAGTTTGTTTTTTACCAAGGGTACAATTTGTGGAGAGACAAATATTGTGAAAGGAAAAGTGAGAGAAATAAGAGGCACTGGTATTGAAAAGGCTAAAGAGCAATTGAAGATGTTGTTTTTTAATCCGGGTAAAAAAATTGCGGGTATACCTTTAATTGGTAATAAGCTTGACTTATACGACGAGTCGGCGCATGAGCTTTACGATTACAAATTAGACTATGTCGATTACCACGGACAGTTGGTCTATGTATTTGATGTACAACCTAAGCAAGATTTAGGCTTTATAAATAAAAATAGAGTAGTGGTAGACCAAATGATTACTTGGTTTGATCCTAGAACCTTGGAAGTATTGGGGCGTAACTATTCCTTAAGTTATAAAGCTGGCGTATATGATTTCAATGTTCAGATGGAAGTGGAGATGACTTATTTCAACGGAATGCTTGTTCCTAAAATTTTAAGATACAAAGGTAATTGGGATGTGGTATTTAAAAAAAGAGAGATAGGTTTGTTTACAGCCACTTTATTTGATTTCAAAGCTGCACAGTAGTACTAAGCTTATACCTTTAAAAAGCTTGTTTCAATATACTTCACTACTTCAATTAAGCTACCCGTTTCATTGAATACTTTTAATTGTTGGTCGGCGCCAGTACCATTAGTAAATATATCCTTTACTTTTTCCAAATGTTTTCTGCTACCTAGTTCATCTACCACTGAATCAACAAAGTCTAGTAATTCTAATATTAAATCTTGAATAGGGACTTCTTTTTCTTTTCCAAAGTCAATTAATTTTCCTTCAATACCATAACGGCTAGCACGCCATTTATTTTCATTAATAAGCGCGCGTTGGTAATTGATGAAATTAATATTCTGTCTTCTTAGAGAATATATTTTAGCACAGATAGCTTGAAAGAAAGCGGCAATGGTAATGGTTTCTTGAATGGTCATAGGTACATCGCAAATTCTAAACTCAATTGTATTAAAAACAGGATGAACGCGTAAGTCCCACCATATTTTTTTACCATCATCGATGCAATTAGTTTTAATAAGTAGTTGAATAAACTTTTCATAGGCTTCAATACTTTCAAAAGTATCTGGAATACCTGTTCTTGGAAATTTATCAAATACTTTACTTCTATAAGACTTATAGCCCGTATTGCGCGTTTCCCAAAATGGAGAGTTGGTGCTTAATGCATAAATATGTGGTAAGAAGTACCTGGCAGTATTGGCAATTTGCATGGCCATGCTTCTGTCTTCAATGCCTACATGCACATGTAATCCAAAAATTAAATTACTTCTTGCGGCTTGTTGTAATTCATTGAGTATTGCTTGGTACCTCGATTGATCCGATACCAATTGTGTTTCCCATAAACTAAAAGGGTGGGTGCCTGAAGCGCCAATACTAAAACCAAGTCCATTCGCTACTTCTGATACATGTGTTCTTAATGCTAATACCTCCTCAAAGACTTCATCTACATTTTTGCATATACCTGTACCCACTTCCACCACTGCCTGGTGCATTTCAGCCTTAATCTTTTCTTTAAATTTCTTCTGACCTTCATTTACAATCTGTTGCTGATGGCTTTTTAATTCCTTCGTAGCAGGGTCGAGTACCATGTACTCCTCTTCGACCCCCACAGTAAACTGTTGTAAATTTTCTAAAGCCATTGCTATAAAAATACATGTTTTTTAGGTTAGTAAAAACAAAAAAATACCCCGCCCCAAAATCTGGAACGAGGTATTCAATACAATAATAAATGGCTTAACGATGGTAAGAGTTCTCTGTCTCGTTTTCTCTTTCCTTATCGTAGGCCTTGATAATGGCTTTTACCAACTTATGTCTTACCACATCTTCCTCATCTAATTGAATATGGGCAATGCCTTCAATATTTTGTAAAATACGAGAGGCTTTTTCCAATCCACTTTTTTGATTTCTAGGTAAGTCAACCTGGGTAGGGTCACCTGTAATAATAGCTTTCGCATTGGCACCAATACGCGTTAAGAACATTTTAATTTGAAGGTCATTGGCGTTTTGCGATTCATCCAAAATGATAAAGGCATTGTCTAAGGTACGTCCTCTCATATAAGCAAGTGGTGCAATCTCAATGGTGCGCGTAGTCATATAATAACCTAATTTATCGGCAGGTATCATATCATCTAAGGCATCATACAAGGGTCTTAAATAAGGGTCAATTTTTTCTTTTAAATCACCTGGTAAAAAACCTAAACTTTCACCAGCTTCTACTGCAGGTCTTGTTAAAATAATTTTCTTTACTAATTTATTTTTCAAAGCCCTTACTGCTAAAGCGACCGCGGTATACGTTTTACCTGTACCTGCGGGTCCAATAGCAAAAATGATATCATTTTTATCGGCAGCAGTAACCATTTTTTTCTGATTGGCTGTGCGGGCTCTAACGGTTTTACCATTAGGTCCGAATACCAATACATCGTTCGGATTTTTGTCGATAAAATTATCAATAGTTTCGGCATCATCACCTCCTAAAATTTGCTCAAAATAGTTTTCGCTCAAATGCCCATTGCGTTCCATATACTGAATGATCAAGTCAATTTTTTCTTTGGCTAAATCAATTTGTTCTGGAGCGCCGCTTAGTTTAATTTGAGTACCTCTTGATAAAATTTTAAGTAAGGGAAATTTCTTTTTTAAGATGTCGAACTTGGAGTTGTTAACGCCAAAGAATTCAATGGGATTAACGGTTTCTAAATTGATGATGGTTTCTGTCAATGTAGTTACATTTAAAGGGTTAGTATTTTATTTCATCAGCCTAACATAAATTTAGATGAACTTGAAATAGTATACAAGGAATAAATACGCACATATGTGCATTACTATAAATGATAACATGGGCTTAATCAAACGATAAAATAAGGTTAATCTAATGCACACAATAACTAGCAACACGCTAAACAATAAGTAATAATGCTAAGACTGCTTCAGAGTTGCTATCATGGCGATAGGGTCGACTGCTTTAAATACAGTAGTGCCTGCAACCAGTACATCGGCACCTGCCTTTGTTAGTGCAGCTGCATTATTAGCATCCACGCCACCATCTATTTCAATAAGGGTAGCAGCACCCGCTTTTGTAATTATATCTTTCAAGGCTAGCACTTTTTCATAAGTAGTTTCAATAAATTTCTGTCCACCAAAACCAGGGTATACACTCATTACACAAACCAGGTCTATGTCTTTTATAAAAGGAGCTAATACTTCAGCATCGGTATTGGGGTTAATGGCCACGCCCGCCTTCATGCCCTCGGCTTTAATTTGTGCAAGGGTATTTGAAAGTTCAGGGCAAGCTTCATAGTGCACTGTTAAAATATCGGCACCTGCTTTTTTAAAAGCAGTAATATATTTTTCAGGAGAGACAATCATTAAGTGCACATCGCAAACCTTGGTAGTTGCCTTTCTAATTTGTTCAATGATAGGAAGCCCGAAACTAATATTGGGCACAAAGCTTCCATCCATTACATCTAAATGAAACCACTCGGCCTCGCTCTCGTTAAGCATATTGCAGGCATTGCCTAATTCTAAGAAATTGGCAGCTAAAAGGGAAGGGGCGATGATGGGCATAGACTAATTTGTACAAAGGTCCAATTTTAAAATGATTTCTCCATTATTATGTCCCATAAAAATGACCCCAATGCTTATTTTGATTTATATTAGCTTATTGAATATTTCATTTTCATAATAATAAAATTTTACATATGAACACAGGCCTACTGCATTTACATAATTTACTAAGATGGGTGGTACTCATTACCCTTCTTTTATCTATTGTCAAGCTTATTTCGGGACAAAATGCCCTAAAAACAAGTAAAATTTTGCTTATCAGTGCCCATACTAGTTTGGTTTTGGGGCTTTACCAGTACTTCTTTGGAGCAGTAGGTTACAAGCTTATAGCTGCTGCAGGAGGAATGAAAGAGGTGATGAAGGACGCCGCTACCCGTTTTTGGGCGGTTGAACATATCAGCTCCATGCTTATTGGCATCATTTTAATCACCATTGGCCATATAAGCTTGAAAAAAGGGGGCAAAGCCAGCTTAACTGCCACATTCTACCTCATTGCCTTGCTTTTAATCTTGTCAGCCATTCCTTGGCCTTTTAGGGTTGGCATTGGTCGACCATGGTTGCCGGGTCTATAATTCAATAACTAGCTGATTATCAATATTTTTTAAAGGAGAACAGCCCGTTCTCCTTTTATTTTGCACATTTCGCAATATTTCGGGGTGATTTTTTCATAATTCCATTCATTTCCATATCTTTGCAACCCCAAAATAAGTATGTCAAAACAACCGCTGATTAAACAAGATGGAGTAATTATAGAAGCTATGAGCAACGCTATGTTCAGAGTGAAATTAGAAAACGGACATGAAATTTTGGCGACGATCTCTGGTAAAATGCGAATGCACTATATCAGAATTTTGCCTGGGGATAAAGTGGGTTTGGAAATGAGTCCTTACGATTTAACAAGAGGAAGAATCAATTTCAGACACAAATAAAAAAATAGAAAACTAGTAGGAAATAAATATTTAAAAATAAAAAGATGAAAGTTAGAGCATCCATTAAAAAGCGTAGTGCCGATTGCAAGATCGTGAAGCGTAAAGGTAAATTATACGTTATCAACAAAAAGAATCCTCGCTTTAAGCAAAGACAAGGATAATCCAAACAAAACAACAATAACAATAAACCAGTTTTAAAATATGGCTCGTATTGCCGGTATAGACTTACCAAAAAACAAAAGAGGAGAGATAGGACTACAGTACATCTTCGGTATTGGACATTCTACAGCTCAGTACATCTTAAACAAAGCAAACATCAGTTACGATAAAAAAGTAAATGAGTGGAATGACGATGAGCAAACTGCTATTCGTAATATCATCAATGCTGAATTTAAAGTAGAAGGTGCTTTACGTAGTGAAGTATCTATGAGTATTAAGCGTTTATTAGATATCGCTTGTTACCGTGGTTTACGTCACAGAAAAGGTTTACCTGTTCGTGGTCAACGTACTAAGACTAACTCACGTACTCGTAAGGGTAAGCGTAAGACAGTTGCTGGTAAGAAGAAAGTAGCTAAGAAATAATTTTAGTTTCACATAAAAATCGGATCCTGCTTAATAAAGTAGGGGAGATTTAAATTAAAAACCCGTTTCTATTACAAGTAACAACAAGTAATAAAAACACACCTCAAAAAAAATGGCAAAACCAATCAAAGCACAAAACAGTGCAAAAGCGGCTTCTAAGAAAAGAGTCGTGAAAATTGATGCATCTGGAGAAGTTCGTATCAGTGCAACATTCAACAATTTAATTATTGCTTTCACTAATAAGGCAGGTCAAGTGATCAGCTGGAGCAGTGCTGGTAAAATGGGATTCAGAGGTTCTAAAAAGAACACTCCCTATGCAGCTCAAATGGCAGCAGCAGATGCAGCGAAAGTAGCATCAGACGCTGGTGTTAAAAGAGTAGAAGTATTTGTAAAAGGTCCAGGTTCTGGTCGTGAAGGAGCTATTCGTTCTATTTCACAATCAGGCATTGAAGTCACTTCTATTCGCGACGTAACTCCTATGCCGCACAATGGATGTCGTCCTCCAAAACAAAGAAGAGTTTAATTATATTATATAACCAACAAGGGTGTATCATTCATTTTAGATTTTTACCGATGATACATCGACACTAAAAAATCACAAACAAGCATTATGGCACGTTACACAGGACCCAAAACCAAAATTTGTCGCATTTTCGGCGAACCTATCTTAGGAAACGCAAAATGGTTAGGCAAAAACAGCAACCCTCCCGGTCAGCATGGCGCACAACGTAAGCGCAAGCAATTAGGTGAGTACGCTTTACAATTAAGAGAAAAACAAAAAGCCAAATACACTTATGGTGTATTAGAGCGTCAATTCCGCAAAACATTTGAGGAAGCTTCACGTATCAAAGGCGTTACAGGTGAAAACTTAATCAAGTTATTAGAATCTCGTTTAGACAATACCATTTATAGAATGGGACTTGCAGCTAGTCGTCCAGAAGCACGTCAGTTAGTAGCACATAAGCATATCACAGTAAATGGTGATGTGACAAATGTACCATCTTATACATGTCGTCCAGGTGATGTGATTGCTTACCGTCCTAAGAGTGCACACAATACTTCTATCGTTGCCAAGCAACGTGGTAAAAATACTAAGTTCAGCTGGGTAGATTGGAATGAAACAACCAACACAGGTACTTTTATTACAATGCCAGAGCGTGAATCAGTTCCTGAAAATATTAAGGAGCAACTAATCGTCGAATTGTATTCTAAGTAGTAGTATATAATAGTATTATAACAATAGTACTTTATAATAAAAGCAACTAACAAAATTTCTTCCCCTGGGAAGATTCAAATAAAAATTAAATTGACATGGCTATATTAAGTTTTCAAAAACCAGATAAAATTGTTTTACAAAAAGCAAATGACTTCGAAGGACAATTCGAATTCCGTCCATTAGAGCCAGGTTTTGGTTTAACATTAGGCAACTCATTAAGAAGAGTTTTATTAAGTTCTTTAGAAGGTTTTGCAATTGTAGGTATTAAAATTGAAGGAGTAGACCACGAGTTTGCTACTTTAAAAGGTATTACAGAAGACGTTACTGAATTAATCTTAAACTTAAAGCAAGTTCGTTTTAAGCGTAAGGCCGATCAAGATGTATCCTCTGAAAAAATTACTTTATCTATAAAAGGTAGCAGCGAATTTAACGCAGGTCATATTGGTGATGCTTCTCAGCAGTTCCAAGTAATGAACCCTGAGTTAGTTATTTGCACAATGGACGCTACTTCTAAATTAGAAATAGAATTATCAATTAGCAAAGGACGTGGTTACATTCCTGCTGAAGAGAATAAATTAAAAGAAATGCCATTTGGCTATATCGCTATCGATTCTATTCACACACCTATCAAGAACGTTAAATACGCTATTGAAAACTACCGTGTTGAACAAAGAACAGATTACGAGAAATTAATTTTAGACGTAGCTACAGATGGCACTATCCATCCTGAAGATGCGGTGAAGCAAGCTTCTAGAATTTTAATTCAACATTTGATGATCATCACTGATGAGAACATCACTTTTGATAATAAAGAAGACAAGAAAGAAGATGTAGTGGATGAGCAAGTATTGCAATTAAGAAAAGTATTAAAAACTCCATTAGAGGATTTAGACCTTTCTGTACGTGCATTCAATTGCTTGAAAGCTGCTAAAATTAATAGCTTAAGTGAGCTTGTTCAATATGAGCAAGAAGACTTAATGAAATTCAGAAACTTTGGTCAAAAATCTTTATCTGAAATCGAGCAAGTATTAATCGAAAGAGGATTGAGCTTTGGAATGGACTTGGGTAAATTAGGATTAGACAAATTAGATTTACAATAGTCAAAACACTAAAAGTAAATCACTATTTATAACGAGCGAAAGCTCAAACCTTACAATTCCTGACACGGTGTAAGGATAAAACTTAAAAGTCATGCGTCACGGAGACAAACAAAACAACCTAGGTAGAAAGAAAGCACATAGAGATGCTTTATTAATGAATTTAGCTTGCCAAGTCATTACGCACAAGCGTATTGTTACAACATTAGCTAAAGCAAAAGCTTTAAGAACTTATGTAGAGCCATTAATTACCAAAACAAAGAAAACAGCTAATAAAGAAGAAATTAGCCATAACCACAGAGTGGTGTTTAGCTATTTGAACGACAAAGCGGCTGTAAAAGAATTATTTACAGTGGTAGCACCAAAAATTGCTGCTCGTCCAGGTGGTTACACACGTATCATTAAATTAGGCATTCGTCCAGGTGACAATGCTGAAAAAGCAATGATTGAGTTAGTGGATTTCAACGAAGTATACGGTAATTCAATAGCAACTGCTGCTGAACCTGCTAAGAAAACTCGTCGTAGTAAATCAACAGCTACAGCTACTAAAAAAGCACCTAAAGCGAAAGCAGAGGCGGAAGCGCCAGCAGCTGAGGCTGAAACTGCAACAGATTCACCTGAAACTGCTGCTGAATAATGAGTTTATCGAATTAATATACAAGGCAAGACTAACCGTCTTGCCTTTTTTTTGCGCTTTTTCGTCATTTCTTTTGATTCAGGCACAATGTTCAAAAGTTATTATGGAAAAGTAAAAAATTGTTTCTTTTTTTGCATAACAAAACGAGTACCCAAATGAGCGCACAACCAGCAATTTTAGTTCTAGCCGATGGCCATGTATTTCACGGTCAAGCCTTTGGTAAAATTGGAACTACCACCGGTGAAATTTGTTTTAACACGGGTATGACAGGTTACCAAGAGGTATTTACCGATCCTAGTTATACAGGTCAAATCATTATCATGAACAATGTGCACGTGGGTAACTATGGTGTTAGAAAAACCGATGTAGAAAGTAAGACGGTAAAAATTCATGGTTTAATAGGGCGCAACTTAGAAGAAAAATATAGCCGTCTATTAGCCGATGGTAATTTGAATGAATACTTGGTTGCTAATAATATTGTTTCTATTGAAGGCCTTGATACGAGAGCCTTAGTTATACATGTTAGAAATTCTGGCGCGATGAACTGTATTATCTCTTCAGATAATTTAGATGTAGATTCTTTAAAAGCGCAACTAGCAAAAGTGCCTAGCATGGATGGTTTAGAATTAGCTAGCACGGTGAGCACTAAAGAAATATATGAGTTGGGAGATGCTAGCTCAAAAATAAAAGTGTCTGTTTTAGATTTTGGAGTGAAGGAACATATATTACAATGTTTAGTAGATAGAGGAGCGCATGTAAGAGTGCATCCCGCTAAAACCGATTTTGCGACTTTAAAAGCATTTAATCCAACCGGTTATTTTTTATCCAATGGTCCTGGAGATCCCGCCCCTATGGACTATGCCATTAAAACTATCAAAGAAGTTTTAAAAGAAAAGAAACCATTATTTGGTATTTGCTTAGGCCATCAATTACTAGCATTAGCGAATGATATTCCTACTTTTAAAATGCACCATGGTCACCGTGGCTTAAACCACCCAGTGAAAAATGTAATTACAGGTTTATGTGAAATTACGACACAGAACCATGGCTTCGGTGTTGATCCTGATGCAGTGCGCAAGCATCCGAATGTAATTGTATCGCATGTGAATTTAAACGACGATTCTATTGAAGGCATTAAATTAAAAGACCGTCCTGCCTTCAGTGTACAATACCATCCTGAAGCAACGCCGGGTCCACACGATAGCAGGTACTTATTTGATGATTTCGTATCTTTAATGAAATCGAATTAATATATTTATAGCATGTTAGAATTAGCCATCATTAATGGGCCGAATTTAAACCTACTAGGAAAAAGAGAGCCCGAGGTATATGGCCATGCTAGTTTCGAAGAATTTTTAGTGCAACTCAAAAAAGATTTTCCTACTGTTCACTTTACTTATTTTCAAAGCAATATAGAAGGGGAGATTGTAGAAGCTATACAATCTAATGGATTTAATAAAGCAGGTATAATTTTAAACCCTGCTGCCTATACCCATACTTCCATTGCCATTGGCGATGCAGTGGCTGCGATTCAAACGCCTGTAATTGAAGTACATATTAGCAATGTTCATGCTAGGGAGGATTTTAGAAAAATATCACATGTTTCAGCTAAATCGGTAGGGTCTATTGTTGGCCTAGGTCTAAAAGGTTATGCCTTAGCTACTGAATGGTTTTTAAGCAAGGCAGGCCCTATTCAATAAGATTCCTTACTTTTATTGGGTGGTAGTATACTATTGCATACAAAAAACAATTTATGCCCCCCAGCTCAATTAATTATCAGAAAAAACTTTGGTGGCTTATTGGAATTTCAGTGTTTGCTAAAATTCTACTTTCCTTTTTTCTTGAACTAGGGAATGATGAAGTGTATTATTATACCTATGCATTGCAACCCGATTGGAATCATTTTGATCATCCACCGATGCTGGGTTGGTTTATTCGTATTTTCACTTTTAATTTATATTGGTTATCGGATTTAAGTATGCGCTTAGGTAGTATTGTATGCGCTGCACTAGCTACCATTGTTATTTTTGAATCGGGTAGCTTATTGAAAAATGAAAAGGCAGGCTGGATAGCTGCCTTGTTATATACATTATCTATTTATACTAGTATTATTGCGGGTTTATTTGTGATGCCGGACAGTCCTCAGCTTTTATTTTTTACCTTGAGTATTTATGTGATGTTGAATTTCGTAATTAAGCCACATGTATTTACTTTATTCGGTTGGATTTTATTGGGCTTGTTTATTGGCTTGGCTACATTAAGCAAAGTGCATGGGCTCTACCTATGGGTGGGCTTTGGCTTATATATTATTTTTAATCAGGTAGAAAATTTAAAAGAAAAGAATGGCTATATAGCAATACTAGTCACTTTATTATGTATTGTTCCCATTGTCTATTGGAATTTTCAAAACGATTTTATTACTTATCGTTTTCACTCTAAAAGAGTCATGCATACGGGTATTTCTTTTTCAAATTTTTTCACTCAGCTTGGGGGTGAATTCTTTTACCAAAATCCATTAGTTTATATAGCGGTATTCATTGCTTTACTGCGTATTAAAAAAGTAAAGTTTCAAGCAAAATCTGCTAAAGCCATCAACTTACTACTTTGGTTAAGTCTTCCTTTACTTTTTATTTTTTGGGGGGTCTCTTTATTCAATGCTACACTACCACATTGGACAGGCCCCGCTTTTATTCCTTTATTTTTAATAGCAGGCGTTTACTTCGCTTCTTATTCTAGGAAGTTTATCCCTGTAATACTAAAATTTGCTATTGGTTTTATGATACTGCTTGTGATAGGTTTTGTGGCCATTGTAAAATTTTATCCGATGCAATTGGGTTCAGAGAAACTAGAAAATTTAGGTGAGTATAATCCTATTAATGATGTAACGGGCTGGGCTCATTTTAGTGAGGTGTTCAAGGATATAGTGGATAAGGATCAAGCAGCGGGCAGGATGTCTAAGCAAGCGCCCATTGTGACTCATAAATGGTTTCCTGGAGGACATTTGTTATTTTATACAGCACCAAAAGTGAATACAAGGGTGATTGCCATAGGAGCCTTAGAAGATGTTCATAAATTTGCCTGGTTAAATGAAAGTCAAGAAGCAATGAAAATAGGGGAAGATGCTTATTGCATAGTGCCTTCTAGTTTACCTGCTAACCCTATAGAATTATACGGTGCTTATTTTACAAGTATTGAAAAGCCCGATACCATACCTTATATGAACAAGGGAGTGCTACTTAGAAATTTTTATGTGTATAGGTTAAAAGGTTGTAAGCTTGTTCCAGCTAGTATATTAAAGCCTAAAAAAGAGGGGATAAGTTTAAATAAATAAAGGGGAAGTCAACATAAATAAAGGAGCCTAAAAAAGATTGTCAAAATCTTGACGAAAAGAAATACTCATACCTTGTCTATTTCTTCTTCCCAAACTGCTTCCCGTTATATCTAAGCTATTTCTATTAAATACAATAGCGCGTAACTTTCTATCTCTAGTTAAGATAAATTCAATATTTAAATCGGGTAACCATTGGAAGGTTCCATTTTGAATGCTCGTGGTATTGCGCACATTAAAATCTAAGTCACCACCCACATTTACAATAATATTATCATTTAAAAAGCTTCGTCCTAATTTTAAATTTACTCTTTGTCTATCTATTCTATTTTCATTAATGGCTATGCCAGCGCCTGAGGGGTCAATTAAATTAGCGCTATTGTATACCGAAGAGCCAATATCAAATCTTAAACTTTTATCTCCCGTTACCTTATCTAATATATTGGTAACAGACTTATTAATTTCCTTGGTTAATAAATTGGAGATAGTATTAATTCCAATGGTAGTGACCGTATAGGCATTGGTATTATTACTATTGCTAAAGCTTACTGGAGCAAAGGAGTTAAATACAATTAAAAAAGAAACCTGTTTTAAAATTTCATTTTCATCTCTTTCTAATCTGGCTATAAATTGAGAGAACTCATTGTCTGTGCTAATAGGGTTGCCAGGAGGGAAGGCTAGGCTAAATTTAATATCAGGTTTTGATAGTTTATTTCTAAGCCCTGCTATGACATAAACACCACCTCGGTATGTTCTGACTGCATTGCTATAGTTGCCAGTACCCACTAGTTCGTTTAAACTAATTCTTTCAGCGGTATACCTGGCATCGATGTGTAAATCGGCCTCGTAAGGATCGCCAGTCCATTCAATAAAATTACCTGCTCCTGGAATTAAGTCAAAAGGCTTTTTGATAAAGGATTGAAAATTGAAATCGTATTTTCCAGACTCTATATTGTATTTACCTCTTATGGTTAAAGGCTCAATATTACCTGCTCTTATTTTTAATCGTCCATTACCCACGGCTTTAATCACATCCCCCGTAAGCTCATCCATAATAAGGTCAATCTTAGTTTTATTATTGGCAGTTACTTCAAGGTCTACCACTAAGTTATAGGCAGGTATATCTGCATTCTTTTTAGCGGTTTTGCCATATTTTTTAAAAACAATATAATCCGATTTTCCACTTTCCTTACTCGTTGAATTGGGTAAGTAAATATGGGCACTATCATTTACATCAGCGCTAATAAACATCTTAATATTTTCTTCAGGGCCTTTAATGGTCATACTTGCCTTTCCAACAGCCTGTCCATAAAAATTAGCATTGTCTATGGCATTTGTATTCAACATTTCTATCTTAGGGCTAGACATTTCCATATCATATACTAAATGCTTAAACCCTTGATTCAATATTTTACCTTTGAATACTGCTTTTCTATTTTTACTATCTCTTATTCCAACCGTTCCAAAGTCTATTCCTTCATTATTAAAGCTAATCACACTGCTATCCATAAAATACTTCACTTTGGTATAGTCTACGATAAACGATGCTTTATCTAAGCTGGCGGAACCAAGTAAATAGGGGTTTTCAATTCTGCCACCAAAATGCAGTGCGCCATTTGCTTTTCCGTCTAAATGGGTAAGTACACCACCAATAAATTGCTCTACCAAACTAAATTTACTATGGCGCATATACAGCATCGCATCTAAGGGGCTGGTATCATTTTTTATGTTATAGCTTCCTATAGCGGCTAAATTATATTCGGTATTCGGGCAATTCAAATTAAAAGGAACTTTACCTGTTGAATTTTGGTAGCCAATGGATAATTCAGCAAGGCCAATAGAGTCGGCATTAAATCTAAACTGTGCTAATTTTAATTTGGCATCCAATTCAAAGTCAGTTAGTATATTTTTAAATTGAATTTTACCATTGGTAATACCTTCTAGTTTAGGGTAGCTGAAAAACACTTTGGTAAAATCACCTAAAATAATATTTTTCATTTCAAGTTGCAGTGCATTTTCAGAGACAGTTGAATTAGAAAATACAAATTCCTGAATACCTTGTGTAATGGTTAAATTAGAAGCATTAACATTGTTCTTTCTTAAAATAAGACTACCTAAATTATTAATATTCCATTTTTTCTGGTTCAAAATGAAATAGGAAGGTTGCCATTTAATAGATATACCATCATTATAGGTTTGTATCATTCCTTTAAGCATTATTTCTTCTAAAGCCGACTTACTTAAAGCAAAAACAGAAAAGTTTGAGTGGTCATTACTACTATGTACACTAATATTGGGTTGTAAAAATTGGGTACTATCGGTTATATTAATAGCAGCTGCTATAATATTAACATGTACTGAATCCTTGGTGCCCGTGCTGGTAATTTTACCATTTTTAATTAAATAACTATCCCAACTAGCAAATGGAATATTTGATACTAGGCTAATATTTTGTTTTGCAGAATTTAAGCTACCCTCCAATGTTAAATTATTGAATCCGGATATTTCTTTTTTAAATAACCTTAAATAAGGTTCGAAATAATTTGTTTTAATTTGAACGGTAAAGTCCTGATTGGTGGGGGTGTGCTTAGGGGCATTGATATAAGTAGGGAAGTAGCGTTGCATAAAGTACTGCACGCTAGCCGGTAAGTTAATAATATTAAATTTACCTGTAATGGAGGCATTAATATCTTCGCTGGATATAGTTATTTTTTTAATTCCATTTTGAATACTGGATGCCAAGGTTAAGGAGTCAAAATGCAAGTTGCTAGTTTCACCTTTTAAATTTCCTTTGTAAAATTTTGCATACCGCAAGTTGTATATCATTTTTAGAAATATTTAAGGCTTTTAAATTAGCATTGTATAAATCGCTGATGGCAACAATCTTAGGCCTTTTTTGACTAAAGTCAAGATTAACCTTACTGATAAACATTACATTTTCATCATTAATGTTTATGTAACCATTAAATGCCTTTTTTTGTAAAATACCTTTTGTACTGATATGAGTATATATATATTTATTCACTTCAATAGAGTCAATATCGCCTTGAATATTGGTTTTAATATTATCTAAGCTAAAAGAACTGCCCGCAATGCTTCCCTTGAAATTCACTAGTCCTATTAAATCGTTATTTAAAAATTTACCAATATTAAAACGATTGGTTTCAAGTAAGCCTTCATAGCTAGGCTCTTTTTTTTCTGGGAATTGTAATCGTATTTCTGTTTTTGCTACACCTAGTTCTGTACTAATTTCACCCTTTGTAACAAAATCGTATAAACTACCATTGAATTCTCCTTTAAAGTTCATTGCACCTAGGCTATTCACATTTAATTCGGTTTTAGTGTCTAAGCTTGGAATCCACTTAGCAATATCGTTGTATTTAGCACTAGCAACTACATTGGTAAATGTAACCTCTGTATTGCGCATATCAGGAATACCCTTCATGGATAAGTTTCCACTAAGTGAAGATTGGTTATAGGCAGCTTTAAAGTCTTTTGTTTCAAAATTGGCTACAGTACCTGAAAAATGAAAACTGGTATTAACCTTTTGATGAATGTTCTGCAGTGTTGGGGCGAAATAAGCAATATCATCAAATGCTACATTGGCATTCACCAAATGCGCCTTCATAGTTACCTTATCAATAAAAGAAGAAAAATCATGGGATAAATCCTTGTACTGCATGGCGAAATAATTACCTATGCTGCTATTATTAGTTTTTAATAAAAGTTTATTAAACTCCATTATTTCAGGAGTCATTCTAAACTGTGTGCTTAGTTTTTTTATTTCAAAACCCGATTGCTCTTTTACGCGTAAGTTAACGGTAGCCTTAATGGTATCTTCCACAAAACTTACCTTACCAATATTGGCATTGATATCCTTCATTCTAATATGATCGACATCAAAATTTGAAATAGGTGGTTTGAATCCATTTTCAATCCAGATTTTTCCATTGATGATTTGCACTTCGTTTGCAAAAATTTGAAGATGACTATTATTAAAATAGAGTTCACCTTTTTTTCTTTTAATAGCTTTCGCGACAGTTTTAATGCGGTTCAGCCCCACTTTATTCTGAATAAGATAATAGGGCCTATTAGCAATGATCTGATCTATATTAATATTTTTTCCCTTCATTGATTTTATATTCAATAGAATATTAGTAGAAGAAAAAATAGTTTTGTTACCCATCCACTCATCATCACTTATAAATTGAATAGTAGAAATATCTAATTTTTTAATATCAAACTGAGCCTCCTTTTTTGTACTATCTGATTTTTTATTGAGTTGATCTAAAATAAATTGATAATTCCATTTCTCGGTTTTACGATGTAAATACAATTTGGTATTCACTAAGCCAATGTATTTTATAATAGGTGTATTATTGAAGAAGTATAAGTCGCTTAATCTTAGTTTTAAAGACTCGGTATAAAGGAGTGTGTCCTTATTTTCATCTCGAATAAGTATGTTTTGAACATCTAATTTATCGAACAAGGAAAAACGCACTTGACCCAATTCTACGGGGGCTCCAATGGTTTTGCTAAATGAGGAGGCAATACGATGTGCCACTGCATTTTGTACCCAGGGCAATAAGAATATCAGATAGGCAAATAAGAATATACCTACTACCGCTGCGGCAATAATTCTAAGTAGGGTAAATTTCTTATTTAGCAATGATGGGGTTTTTGTAAAAATACAAAAATTAATAGCCAGCTACGCTATCATCACCTCTTTTATCTCCAGCTGCTATCCGTTTACCATCACTTGAAATAAGAATGCCATCCATTCTACCAAAATAGCCTCTTCTGATGGTTTTGTAACCCATATTTTTTAGGCCGGTCTCAATATCTTCAGGAAAGTCGGCTTCTAAAGCTATCAGATCTGGCATCCATTGGTGATGGAATCTTGTGGCATCAATAGCCTCCTTGATGGTCATTTTATGGTCTATAATATTCACCAGCCCTTCATATACTTGGTTGGGAATAGTAGTACCGCCTGGTGTTCCAATGCTTATGTAAGGTTTATCTTTAACAGTGACAAGGGTAGGTGTCATAGAACTTAACATTCTTTTACCTGGTTGAATAGAATTAGCTTCTCCACCCAAGGCCCCATACATATTAGGTACACCTGGTTTTACGCTAAAGTCATCCATTTCATTGTTTAATAAAAAGCCGGCACCTGCCACAATAGTTTTATTGCCATAAGTATCATTTAAAGTGGTGGTAATGGCCACCATATTTCCTTCTTTATCAATCACACTAAAATGGGTAGTTTGCTCACTTTCATGAACCTCGCCAGCTAGAGTAATTTTACTGCTTCCCGCTACACCTTCTTTATAATCGCTCATTCTTGCTTGCGCATAATTATTACTAATTAAAGTTTTGGTAGGCACTTTCCAATAATCAGGATCGCCCATATGTTCTGCGCGATCTGCATAGGCTCTTCTTTGCGACTCCACCATTAAGTTTACAGAAGCAAGTGTATTCAATCCCATTTTCTCAACATTGTATGGGGCAATCATTTGCATCATTTGTGCCATCAAGATTCCACCACTAGAAGGAGGGGCAAAACTTATTACATGATGACCTCTATAATCAAACTCAATAGGTTTTCTAAATTTAGGTCTATAGTTTTTTAAATCTTCTAAACTAATATAGCCACCACTATGTTGCATTTCTTTTACAATATACTCAGCAGTAGCACCCTCGTAAAAACCGGCTAACCCTTTTGCTTGAATGCGTTTGAGTGTAGCTGCAAGTTCTAATTGAATAAGTGTGTCACCTGCTTTCCAAACTTCTTTTTGTGTCAATGCACTTGGTGCTGAACTATACTTTAAAAAATTAGCACGGTCTTCATTTAAACCCTTGGCTTCTCTTTCTGAAATGACATAGCCAAATTCAGCAAACTCAATAGCGGGTTCAATCAATTTTGCAAAGGGTAATTTAGCATAAGCATGTGTGCTTATCATGCCTGCAATACTACCTGGAATACCAGATGCTAAAGTACCTGCTGTCGATTTTTCATCAATAGGATTTCCTTGTGCATCTAAATACATATCTCTACTTGCAGAAGCAGGGGCTGCTTCACGGTAATCAATACCTATTAATTCTCCATTGACTTTTCTAGCTAACATAAAACCTCCTCCGCCAATATTACCTGCTCCTGGAAATACCACTGCTAAACTTAGTTGAGTAGCAATAGCCGCATCAAAAGCATTGCCTCCCTCTTGCATTATAGCTGCTCCAACCATACTGGCTAGTGGATGTGCCGATGTAACGGCCCCATTGTCAAATGATTTTTCTTTTACTACTACATATTGATAAGGATTAATATGAGGATGCGCTTTTAAAAAGGATTGGGCCATTAAATTAGCTGAAATAAGAAGAGCAAATAACAGCATTACTGACTTTGAAATAGGGAATGCTTGCAGCACTTTTTTCATAGGGTTTCAATTGAACTAGTAATTTACTTAAATATTTAGTATTCAACAAACTAGCGCCTACCACTTGTGTAAAACTATCCATACATAGCCCTTTTTTAAGCCCAAATATCCTTATTTTTAGGAGTGTATAATTATGCCCTTTATTCTATAAAACTTAAGTGTTAAAAAATGAAATTTTTTAAATTATGCGTCAAATAGTTTTATTCGTTTCAATTTGTTTTTTATTCAATGCATCTTTATATGCGCAAAAAAGCAGTGCCGAAATTTACGCCCAAATTAAAAAAATGGGGGTAGTAGGTAGTGTATTATATGTAGCAGCACATCCTGATGATGAAAACAATAGTTTCCTTCCTTATTTGACCAAAGAAAGAATGTATAGAGCTGCTTATTTAAGTTTAACCAGGGGCGATGGTGGGCAAAATTTAATAGGTAAAGAACAAGGTGTAGAACTAGGCTTAATTAGAACACAGGAATTATTAGCAGCACGCGCACAGGATGGAGCAGAGCAATATTTTTCTAGAGCCTATGAATTTGGTTATAGTAAATCCTCTGAAGAAGCTTTAACTATTTGGAATCATGAAGAAGTTTTAAGTGACGCCGTTTGGGTCATTAGAAAATTTCAACCCGATATTATTATTGCGCGTTTTCCTCCAGATGCAAGAGCAGGCCATGGTCATCATTCAGCCTCTGCTATTATTGCTAATGAGGCATTTAAAGCGGCTGCTGATAGTACAAAATTTACAGAACAATTTAAGTACGGTGTGAAGCCTTGGAAAGCAAAAAGAATACTTTGGAATACTTTTAATTTTGGAACGGTTAATACCACGAGTAGCAGTCAATTAAAAATTGAAGTAGGTGGATACAATGCAATGGTGGGTAAAAGTTATGGCGAAATTGGAGCGGAAGCAAGAACCATGCATAAAAGTCAGGGTGAGGGCAGGCCAAGAAGAAGAGGGGCTAGTTTTGAATTTTTTGAAACCACTGGCGGCGATATTCCTAAGACAGATATTATGGAAGGGGTGAATACAAACTGGGATAGATTGCAGGCACCAGGTATTCAACTTGCTATTAACGAAATTGTAAAGCAGTATGAAATAGAAAATCCCGCTAAGTCGGTACCTGCTTTAGTGAACTTATATAAATCAATTGCTGGGCTGCCTAATTCACTTTGGAGAAATTATAAATTAACTGAACTGCAGTCTATTATTAAAGACGCTGCAGGTATTTATATGGAAGCTAGTTCGCAACAGCAAGAAGTTTTTCCAGGAACAAGTTTACAAGTGCAATTCTTTTTCAATCAAAGATCAAATACTAGCGCAGTCTTAGAAAAAGTTGCTTTACCTGGTAAAGATTCTGTTTTCGCTAAAACGCTTTTAAATAATCAAAATACTAGCTGGGACTATTCTTTTAAAATAGCAGATATGCAAGCTATTTCACAGCCTTATTGGTTAGTAGCCCCTAAAACCGAAGGTATGTTTGTAGTGAAGGAACAAATGCTTATTGGTAAGGCTGAAAACGATCCAGTATTTACAGCTACTTGTTCGGTACTCATTGAAGGGCAATCTTTTTCATTTACTATACCTATTCAATACAAATATGTTGATCCTACCAAGGGAGAAGTTTTTCAACCCATTGTTGTGGTTCCCCTTCGTGAAACTAAATACGATAAAGAAGTAGTCTTGGTGAATGCAGGTAAGCCTGTCAAACTAGGCTATCAAGAAATTAATCATACAGGCAGTACTGTGCATCAAGAAGTGGAAGTAAAATTGGCTAGTCAAAATTTACCCACTGCCATAGATCAATTATATAAAAGAACCATTCAGTACGATCATATTCCTACCATTACTTATTTCGCACCCGCTACTACTCAATTGGTAGAACTGAATGTAAAAACAAAGGGTACCAAGGTGGGTTATATCGATGGAGCTGGAGATAAGTTGCCAGAAGCCCTAATTGAGCTTGGGTATCAAGTAACTGTTTTAAAACAAAGCGATATTGAATTAAATAAATTAAAAACTTTCGATGCCATTGTGGTGGGCATTAGAGCTTATAATATGTTTGAATTTTTGACCACTCAAAATGAGATACTGAATGCCTATATTGAACAAGGTGGTAATTTAATAGTTCAATATTTAAAAAGTAATCAAGTAGGTATTCGTAAAGTAAAAGTGGGGCCCTATGCATTTACGGTGAACTCAGGTAAAAGAGTGTCTCAAGAAAATGCAGCTGTTAATTTTGTATTACCCACGCATTCGGTATTAAATTTCCCCAATAAAATAGAGCAGTCCGATTTTAATAATTGGGTTCAAGAAAGAAGTACTTATATGGCAGAAAATGTAGATGCTCATTTTGAAGTGCCCCTTTCTATGAATGATAAAGGAGAGTCGCCTTCTACCGGTAGTTTATTAATTGCCCCTTATGGTAAAGGGAATATGGTGTATTTGAGTTTGGTTTTATTTAGACAATTACCTGCTGGCAATCCTGGAGCTTATAAATTATTAGCCAACCTTATTTCACTGCCTAAGCATTAATTCAATAATATGAGACGCAATGTGAGCATTTTTACTTTACTAGTTATTGGGCTGGGTGTAGGCTACTTAATTAAGAATGTAAAAATTGGATTAATACTTGGTCTTATTATTGGACTACTTATTAGTGGGATAGGTACTAGGAGTAAATAGCTAACCAATCCATTTCAATTTCTTGGCAACAAAATAAGCAATGAGCCCAAGGCTTATCACTATAAGTCCACTTAGCATCATTTTGGTACCTGTTGAAAAAAAGATTCCAACCCAAATAATAATGGCTAAAAATAAAGGCAGGGGATAGAAGGGCATTTTCCATGGGAAAAAACTTTTACCTTTTCTTTTAAATAATAACAAAAGTCCAATGGCCTGTCCTATAAACTGTATTAATATACGCATGGCTAAAATACCATCAATGACTTCTTTTAACCTGAATAATAAACTAAATACAAAGGCAATACCTCCCAATACTAATAAAGAGCGGTGGGGAAAATGTAATCTAGGATGTAGTTCTTTAAAAAAAGGAAAGAAGGATCTATCCTGAGCAGCAGCATAAGGAATTCTACTATACCCCAAGGTGGCAGAAAATAAAGAAGCAAAGGCCACCATTAATATTAATATTGTTGCAAAGGCGCCCGCTGTGGGGCCATAGAGGGCCTTTATATAATCACTTACTACAAACTTGCTATTCACAATTGTTTGAAAGGGTAGCACGCTGGCCACCGATACATTCATGGCTAAATATAAAATAGCAATACCTGTAATAGAGATAAACATACTTCTAGGAATATTCTTACTCGGATTTTTTATCTCCCCTCCTAAATGACAAACATTATAATAGCCTAAATAACTATAAATTGTTTTTACACTGGCAAAACCAAGGGCTGCAACAAAACCATGCTGCATTGTAAAACCGTCGTTGACATGCTTAATAGGTTCTAAAAAATTACCATGTGCAATACCTCCAAAAATAATCCAAGCCATGGTGCCTAGTACACCAACCCATAAGAACACAGAAATTTTTCCAATGGATTCAATTTTTCTATACAATAACAAAATCACCAGAATAACCACTAGTCCACTCACTGCTTTTTCTTGAAGAAAACTTAAGTGAAAAAAGTAATTGGCATACTGTGAAAAACCAATGGCCGCAGAAGCAATTACAAGGGGTGCTTGAATCATGGTTTGCCAAACAAATAAAAAGCTCATTAGTGAACCCGCTTTTTCTCCATAGCCTTCTTTTAAAAAGTGAAAACTTCCACCTGCTCTTGGCAGTGCTGCACCCAATTGACTCCATACCATCGCGTCTAAATAAGAAAGTAAGGCGCCGGCTACCCATGCATATAAAAAATAAGGCCCTCCCATAATTTGTGCCACCACACTTAAAACCACAAAGGGGCCAATACCTACCATATCAATCATGTTGATGGCCGTTGCATGTAAAAGACTTAATTTGCGTTCTAAATGGGGCTTCGTGTTACTCATGTGTTTGCCAAGTTAATAAAAAATGGTTTAAAAATTGAAATAAAATGGATGCAAGCTTTAAAACGGTAGAATGGATGAAGGATAAAACTATTTATGAGGTAAATCTTAGACAGTATACAGAGGCAGGTAGTTTCAAAGCATTCGAAGCGCATATTCCAAGATTAAAAGAAATGGGTGTTGAAGTTTTATGGCTGATGCCAGTCACACCCATAAGTGAAAAAGGGCGTAAGGGAAGTTTGGGTAGTTATTATGCATGTAGTAGTTATACAAAATTAAATTCTGAGTTTGGCAATGAGCAAGATTTTATCTCACTCATACAACTTGCCCATAAACATGAGATGAAAATAATTATTGATTGGGTGGCAAATCATACAGGCAGAGAACATGAATGGATGGAACCACATCCCGATTGGTTTAGTAGAGATGAAGAGGGGAATTTTACAGAAAGAAATGGCTGGGACGATGTAGTAGATTTAAATTTTGAAAACCAAGATATGCGCGCTGCATTAATTGGTGCCATGCAGTATTGGGTGCGTACATTTAATATTGATGGATTTAGATGCGATATGGCACATCTTGTGCCACTTGATTTTTGGAATGCGGCAAGAAAAGCTTGTGAAACTATAAAGCCTTTATTTTGGTTAGCCGAATGCGAGGATATTGAATATCATTGCGTATTTGATGCAAGTTATGCTTGGTCTTGGATGCATGCAACGCTTAAGATAGAAGATGCAGGGGTAAATGAAATATATAATCAACTGCATGCCTATGCGCAGTATCCCAAGGGGGCCTCTAAATTATTTTTCACTTCTAATCATGATGAGAATACTTGGAATGGCACTGAATATGAAAAATATGGTATAGCTGCAAAGGCCTGGGCCGTATTTACTTTTATGTGGAAAGGCATTCCTTTACTATATAGTGGTCAGGAATTACCCAATCATAAAAGATTAGCCTTCTTTGATAAAGACCCAATAGATTGGACAAATGCGCCTCAATTAGCCCCCTTTTATAAAACGCTTATTCAATTAAGAAAAAAATATAACTGTATTGTGGAGGGGGATAGTTTTAATTTACCTACTTCGAATAATCAAGTCATGGCCTTTTTAAGGTATGCTTATCAGCAGTCTGATAAGCAGTCTGAAAAACAAATCATACTAGTCGTACTTAATTTTTCCCATCAAATACAGAAAGTAGAATTAGCGCATGACTACTTAAAGGGGGAATTTACAAATGCCTTCTCGGGGCTGAGCTTTGCGTTTAATAAGCAAGTAAGCTTTGAACTCATGCCGGGTGACTATTTCGTATACTTAAAAGGAAGTCCTAGTATTTAATATTAATATTAGTATTCAATATTATTATTATTCAAGCTAGTGGCTTTAACTAGCTTCTCTTAGCCTGTTGAAAGGCTACAAATTCCATCATTTCTTGTAAAGAAAAACTACTGAGGTTTTGCGCAGCGGACAGTCCAGCTTTTTGTGCTACTAATACGCCATATTTACAATCGGAGAATCCTTCTACCGCATGGGCATCAGGATTAATAGATATCAGCACATCCTTTTCTATAGCACCTGCTATATATCGCCAGTCCATATCTAAACGGCGAGGATGGGCATTTAATTCTATTACTACATTATTTTCGGCACAGGCTTCTATAATGGCTTCGTGATTGACAGGATATCCTTTTCTACTTAAAAGAAGTCGGCCGGTAGGATGACCCAATATACTTGTATAAGGGTTGTTGATGGCATTGAGTAAACGCATCATGGCTTTTTCTTCAGTCATTTTTAAATTAGAGTGGATAGAGGCAATGACAATATCAAAGCTTTCAAGGATATCTTCTGGATAATCTAGGCTGCCATCATTTAAAATATCTGACTCAATACTTTTAAAAATAACAAAGGGGGCTAGCTTTTTATTCAGGGCGTCTATTTCTTTATGTTGAGCTGCTATGCGTTCTATTTCTAAACCATTGGCATAGAAAGCCGATTTTGAATGGTCGCTGATGACTAAATATTCATAACCTGCTTGTTTAGCGGACGAAGCCATTTGCTCAATAGAATGAATGCCATCACTCCAAGTACTATGTGAATGTATAATACCCCTGATATCTTCTACCTGAATACTGGGGGCTACACTTTTTTTATTATTGGATAGAAGGCTGGATAAAATAGCAGGGTCTTCTCTTTGGGCAGGCGGAATAAATGGGATACCTAATTGCTCGAATAGGGAGGCCTCAGAAATAAATTTAAAATTTTTTTCAAAAAGGGGGTTTTCGACCCATTTTTTTAGAAAATCGGGGGAACAGGCCAGGGAAAAATCGGTCCAATAAAATTTTTCAGGGCTTGTAATATGCCATCTAATTTCGAAATTATCAACCCCTTTACAACTTATAAATGCATCCAATTTTGTAACAGTAAATTCTTTTTCTGTTAACCAATCTATTAATTTATTTTCTGAAAGGGTAGTGACTACATCTAAAAAATCAATGGTCTCCATTTGTCTTTTAAAGTGTCCTGAAATAATATGTTCTTCCTTTGGAAATTTTTCTTGCAAACTATTTTGCAAGTTGCTTGCAAGTGATTCTACTTGTTGGTATAAATAACTTCCTTGATGTTGTAAATAATATTCTAAAGACTCTTGAATATTTTGTTGCGTCTTTGCACCAAAACCTTTGTAGTTGATTAATCTGTTTTCTTGACATGCATATAATAGTTCACCTACTGTTTCAATTTCTAATTCTTTCCAAATAGTAATAATTTTTTTAGGTCCTAAGCCTTTAATGTTTAGCATTTCTAAAATGCCCATTGGTGTTTTTTCTATATAGGTTTCAAGTATTGTAAGTCGCTTATTTTCAATGAGTTGTAATATCTTTTGGCCTATCGCTTCTCCTATACCTCTTATAGCAAATAATTCATGTGAAGACATTTCACTTACTGGTTGAGTTAATTTATCCAATGTGTAGGCAGCATTTGTATAGGACTTTATTTTAAATGCGTTTTCGCCATGGATGTCCATTAATTTTCCAAGCAAAGTAAATTGTTCGGCGATCTCGTAATTATGCATGTGTGAATGTATAAAAAATAGTTCAAAAAAAAATCCCCCCCGTAAACGGGGAGGACTTCAAATCTATTTCTGCTGAAAGCAAAAAAGACGATTTAATTATCTTGCGATAATTATTTCTTTTTAGCAGCTTTCTTCTTAGGAGCAGCTTTTTTAGCAGCTTTCTTTTTAGGAGCAGCTTTTTTTGCAGCCTTCTTAGCAGCTTTTTTCTTAGGAGCAGCTTTTTTAACAGCTTTTTTAGGAGCAGCTTTTTTAGCAGCTTTTTTAGCTTTTGCCATGTTTTTTAGATTTAATGGTTAGTAAATATGTATTAAAAATAGAAAACTTTTTTAATAACTGCAAAATTATTTTTATTAAGCTACTGTTTCTACCGGTAGGATAGACACTGTTGTACGGTTATTTCTGCCTTTTTTAAACTCCACAATTCCGTTAGTAAGGGCGAATAATGTAAAGTCAGAACCAACTCCAACGTGTTTACCAGGATGGTATACAGTACCTCTTTGGCGTATAATGATGTTACCAGATAATGCTGGTTGACCACCATAAATTTTAACACCTAAACGTTTGCTTTGGGAATCACGGCCGTTTTTTACGGAACCTTCCCCTTTTTTGTGTGCCATAGTATATTCTTTTTTCTAGCCTTTTATTAATAATAGATATATCTACTCTGGTCCTGCTTAAGCAAGATTAAGCGATGTTCTCAATTTTAATTTGTGTGTAATGTGTTCTGTGACCATGTTTCTTGCGGAAACCTTTACGTCTTTTCATTTTAAAGGCGATAACTTTATCACCTTGTACTAAGTCGTTTAAAATTTCAGCCTTCACTTTTACCTTGCTCGTAAAAGAGATGCTTCCATTATTATCGACAAATAAAACATCGTTGAATTCAACTTTGTCTCCGGTTTTACCTTGCAGGTGAGGTACATACAAGCTATCTCCTGCTTGTACTTTGAATTGTTGTCCTGCGATTTTAACTACTGCTAACATAATGTCCAAAATTAGGACGGCAAAGGTAATTATTTTTATCCCAATTTGCAATTAATTCTCAAAAAATAAAATGAGGCCTCCAATTTGCCTTCAAAACCTGCATTTAATTGAGTTTTAAGGCCTAAAGTGATTTGACAATAACTAAATTAGTACCTAATTTCGCTTCGTTCTATCTATAATAATGTATCCGAATATGATTAATGTCAAATCTTTATTGGCCAAACCCTTTGCAGGTGTCATTCATCGTCAAATACAGAAGGATCGCAAAACTGCCCTCAAGGATCAACAAGACATTCTAAATCAATTAATTAAGGTAGGAAAGAATACCCTTTTTGGGAAAGAACACCATTTTGAGAAGGTGAATGACTACCCAAGCTTCCAAAAAGCGGTTCCTTTGAGAGACTATGAGCAGTTTAAACCCTATATAGATCAAATCAAGAAAGGCAGTCAAAACGTGCTTTGGAAGGGTCGACCTATCTATTTTGCCAAAACAAGTGGCACCACTAGTGGTGTGAAGTATATACCCATTACCAAGGATTCCATTGATAATCATATTAATGGGGCCAGAAATGCCATACTTGCCTATATGGCTGTAACGGGCAATACCCAATTTGCAGGTGGAAAAATGATATTTCTAAGTGGTTCCCCTGAATTGGAAAGAGTGGGCGGTATTCCAACGGGCAGATTAAGCGGTATTGTGAATCATCATATCCCTCAATATTTAAGAGGGAATCAATTACCGAGCTTTGAAACCAATTGTATTGAAGAGTGGGAAGAGAAATTGGATAAGATTGTTACAGAAACTTTAGGAAAGGATTTGAGTTTAATAGGAGGCATTCCACCTTGGGTGCAAATGTATTTTGATCGAATTGTTGAAATAACGGGAAAACCTGTGATTGAAATTTTTCCTAACATACAAGTGCTTGTGCAAGGAGGTGTAAATTTCGAACCCTATAAAACTAAATTATTTGACACTATTGGAAAGCAAATTGATACCATTGAATTATTCCCCGCCAGCGAAGGTTTCTTTGCTTATCAAGATACTAGAACAGAACCAGGTTTATTATTGAATACCCGAAGCGGCATTTTTTATGAATTCATTCCACTTGCGCATGTGCATGATGAAGCGCCCCTCAGAATTTCACTTGCTGATGTACAATTAGGAGAGCAGTATGCAATGGTCATTAATAGCAATGCGGGTTTATGGGGCTATCATTTAGGAGATACCATAAAATTTGTAAGCATTGACCCTTACAGAGTAATAGTTACAGGAAGAGTCAAACATTTTATTTCTGCTTTTGGAGAGCATGTGATAGGAGAAGAAGTTGAACAGGCATTATTAGAAGTAACAAAACAAATGGGGGTATCGGTGGTTGAATTTACAGTGGCTCCTTTTATTCAACAAGGGGAAGGGAAAAGTTATCATGAATGGTTTATTGAGTTTGAAAAAAAGCCTGCGGATATGGCTTTGTTTAGTAAAAAATTGAACGAAGTACTCTCTACTAAAAATGTTTACTATGAGGATTTAATAGCAGGCTCGATATTAGCGCCTTTGCAAATTAACCCCATGCAAAAAAATGCCTTTATTGATTATATGAGAGCGCAGGGAAAATTGGGGGGTCAAAATAAAGTACCCCGTTTAAGTAATGACCGAGTGATTGCTGATGCGCTAAAGCAATATATTGCGCCATAAAAAAATAATAGCTTAATTTTAATGTCTAAGAAAACTATTGGATGAGTCAAAAAAGAATTGCCATTTTCGGATCAACAGGGTCGATAGGGAAACAAACCCTTGAGGTAATTGCTGCACATCCTGAATTATTTGTAGCTGAAATATTAACAGCCCATTCTAACGAGTCTTTATTAATTGAACAGGCCTTAGTATTCATGCCCAATATTGTAGTCATCGTAGACCTTACAAAATATGCAACTGTTAAAAAAGCATTAGAGGGGAAACCTATAAAAGTATTTGCAGGGGAAGATGCATTAGAGCAAGTAGCTGCCATGGATTGTTATGATTTTATGATGGCAGGTATTGTAGGCTTCGCAGGATTAAAACCCACTTTAACAGCGGTTGAAAATGGAAAGGCCGTTGGACTTGCCAATAAAGAAACTTTAGTAGTGGCAGGTGATATAGTCATGCAAAAAGCAAAAGAAAATAGAGCAGCTATTATTCCAGTGGATAGCGAGCACTCTGCTATTTTTCAATGTTTAGTGGGAGAGCAAAATAATCCTATTGAAAAAATAATTTTAACAGCTAGTGGTGGTCCTTTCTTAGGGAAGAAGCCTAATTTTTTGGTAAATGTAAAACGCGACCACGCATTACAACATCCTAATTGGTCCATGGGTGCAAAAATATCCATAGACTCTGCAACCCTTATGAATAAAGGGCTGGAGATGATTGAAGCAAGATGGTTATTTAATTTAGCGCCCAGTCAAATTAAAGTAGTAGTGCACGCTCAAAGTATTATTCATAGTATGGTGCAGTTTGAAGACGGCAGTATAAAAGCACAAATGGGACTTCCCGATATGAAATTACCCATTCAATATGCAATGGCTTTTCCGCAAAGATTAAAAAATAATTTTCCAAGGTATCTTTTCGATAAACCGAATCAATTAAGTTTTGACGAACCAGATGTAAAAACATTTAGAAATTTACAATTGGCAAAAGAAGCGATGGAGCAAGGAGGTAATACACCCTGCGTTTTAAATGCGGCGAATGAAATTGCAGTCTATGCTTTTTTAAGAAATAGAATTGGATTTTTAGAAATGACAGAGCTGATAGAAAAAACTTTAGAAAAAATTAACTATATCTCCAAGCCAAGCTTGGAAGATTATTTTGAAACCGATGGAGAGGCGCGTAATTTTGCAGCCTCTTTAATACAATTATAAATTATGTACATTTTAGCATTTGATTTTGCAGCAGTGGGGGTAAAAACAGCACAGTTTATTTTATCTTTTTCAATACTAGTGGTCTTACATGAATTAGGCCATTTTATTCCAGCCCGTTTATTCGGAACGCGTGTAGAGAAATTTTATTTATTCTTTAATCCTGGCTTTAGTCTTTGGAAAAAGAAAATAGGGGATACAGAATACGGCATAGGTTGGGTTCCATTTGGCGGCTATGTTAAAATTGCGGGTATGATTGACGAGAGTATGGATAAAGAGCAATTGAAAAAAGAACCTGAGTCTTGGGAACTAAGATCTAAACCAGCCTATCAAAGACTCATTGTAATGTTAGGTGGGGTGATTGTGAATGTAGTATTGGCCATTGTTATTTTTATTGGAATTGGTTGGTATTGGGGAGATGATTATTTACCTGCCAAAAATGTAAGCTATGGTGTACATGCCAGTTCACTTGCTAAACAAATGGGTGTTCAAGATGGGGATATCATATTGTCATTAGATAAAAAAGAGTTAGAAAACTTTGATGCTTTAGAGTCTAAATTAATTTTAACAAATCCCACCACTTTAGAAGTACAAAGAGGAGATAGTATTATTTCTTTAAATATTCCAAGTAGTTTAGCCAGTTCGCTTGCTAAGTTTAAAAAATCAGATCCCTTTGTGATTCCACGCATTCCTGTTATTATTGATTCTGTGGGAAAATCGGCTGTAGTTTTAGAAGGGGCTTTTAATAAAAATGATACACTCTTAAAAATAAATAATTCCAGTATTAAGTACCAATATGAATTTTTACAAGTGAAACAAAAATATGCCGATTCAATTGTAATGGTTACTTCCAAAAGAGGAAATGATACAGTGTATACTAAAGCATTAATAAGTGGTTCAGGTCAAATAGGTTTGTTTGTAAAACTACCTTATGCATTATTTAAAACGGTGCATAGAGAATTTACTTTCTTAGAAGCCATACCTGAAGGCACTAAACGTTGTTTTACTACTTTGGATAATTATATTCAAGGCATCAAGCAAATTTTTACAGGTAAGGTAAATCCAAATGATTCTTTAGGTAGTTTAATTAGCATTGGAAATACTTTCCCTGCTGCATGGGATTGGGAACGTTTTTGGACATTAACTGCTATATTCTCTATTATACTTGCCTTTATGAATGTACTGCCTATTCCAGCCTTGGACGGGGGGCATGCACTGTTTATTATAGTAGAAATGATCACAGGTAGAAAGCCAGGTGATAAGTTTATGGAATATGCTCAAGTGGTGGGTATGATGCTCATGTTTGGCCTTATGTTATACGCTTTAGGGCTTGACTTTTGGCGATTATTTAAGTAATTCACATTTTAGTTGTAATTTTGTAGGCTCGAATTAAGTTTTATCTCATAAGATACAATTGGGGTCGTATGGTTTTGACAGCAGTCGTAGCGGTTGGGGTAAGCATGCAGTGCGTTGGGTAATTAGCACTTTAATCTGAATACCAAACAATCAAAAGGCGAAGCAAATTTTGCCATGGCTGCTTAATTCAGTGAATTAACTTCCATTTTGGTCGAGAGAGAAGGCAGGCCTGTTGCCCGCTCCTCAGCCTAATTAAAAACAAAACAGGATGCGATAAAAGTAGGCTGTGCCTTTTATTTAAGTACCATTCAGCTAAGTGAATAATTGGTTTGTGTTTTTCCTGCTATTCGCCGACAAGTAATAAAACAATAAGCATGTAGAAGACCAATGGTAACATTGTTTGGACAGGGGTTCGACTCCCCTCGACTCCACAGTTAATTTTTAAACGAGTAGGTCAATAAGCCGAAGTAAATTTTACTTCGGCTTATTTTTTAAGCCATTTTCAACGCTTAACTATTATATTTGTTATGAAATAAATACATATAATTTATGCGACTAACAATTACTATTTTATGTTTATTAAGCGCTTCATTTGTTTTTTCCCAAACTGATACAACAGAAAATTTCGACTACAGTAATTTTGGGGATGCCGACGGCGTTAAGCGTTTTTGTTCTCAAAAAGTATTGAATCAAACGCCTCAAAGAATTTTGAGTTTAGGGTTTGAAAAGTATGGTGAATTTTCAATGCCTGGTGTAAGTTTTAATGCCAGACAATTTCCTACACAAATCAATATAGCCCAAGTAAACGCATTAAGAGCGCAAGTAAATGTGCCTGTCATTTCTACCAATAAGCTTATCTGGCAAATGGGAGTAAACTATTGGAGTAGTAAATTCAATGTTACCAATCCAACAGTCAACGATTTTGCAACTGCTTTAGACAAAACTGCATTATTAACAGCAGGAATCAATACCACTGTTTTCAAACCTTTAAACGAAAAGAATTTTTTAATATTTCAAGCTAGCACTGACGTAAACGGTTTGTTTGAAAATGCAAATGCTATTCAAGACAAAGCCATCACTTTAAGTGCTACAATCATTTATGGTTGGAAGACATCTGAAAAAAATATGATTGGTACTGGTTTAGCTAGAACCTATCGTGCTGGTCAATTAATGCATTTGCCTGTTTTGTTTTGGAATAAAACATTCAATGATAAATGGGGCATGGAGCTATTACTTCCTGCGCGTGGTTTTGTTAGATATAATTTCTCTACAACCAATATGTTGCAGGCTGGTTTTGAATTAGAAGGAAATCAATATTTAATGCAACTGCCAAATACAATGAGTAAGAATACTTATATCCAACGTGGAGAAGTTAAGCCAAGAATCATGTGGGATAAAAAGCTTACTGGATTTCTTTGGATAAACGCACAAGCAGGATTAAGGTACAATTACCGCTTCGATGTAGTTAATAGGTATGACGCTAAAGAAGACAGCCAACGCTACTTTACAAGTGATTTAGGAAATCCATTATTTTTTAATATTAGCCTAAATTTTGTATCTCCTTAGTATTATTTAGCTTGTTGCCTAGTCCAGTTATCTGTTCTTCCAATAATTGAAACTCCAATAAATCCTCTCACTTCAAGTGAATTGGGGTTGATCATTTTAATGGTACAAGAATAGGTGCTGCCATTTTTAGGATCATAAATATTACCATCATCCCAAAGATTATTCTCTTTGTAAGTGAAGCCCCAGTTATTAACCATTCCAAGTATGGGTCTTGATTTAGTTGCTTCTTCAGGATGGTTTTTATCTTGCTTTGGCTTTCCAGTTTCAGGGTCATTGGGTTCTTTTAACCAAACTATTTTTCCTTGGTATTTATCACCATTCTTATAAATACGTACCATGGCGGTTCCTTCTCCTGTTTTCCACACGCCAACTATATTGTCTGGATTATCTGCGATGGGGGCAAAAGAACTACCCATTAACAATAAGAAAATTGCGCTAAACGAGCTTATCAATAATTTTTTCATATTAATTTATTTATTTTTTAAATATACTTTTTTCTTTAGCCATTTTTTCAATCGCCTCTACGCTACGAGGAGCAGCTGCTGATAAATTTTTATTACCTGTCGCAGTAATTAAAATATCATCTTCAATTCTTACACCAATACTCCACCATTTTTTATCGCAGTTACTTCCTGGCGGAATGTAAATGCCTGGCTCCACTGTTAAGACCACCCCTGGTAATAAAGTACGCGGTCCCATATCGTGCACATCTAATCCTAAATGATGTGAAGTGCCATGCGGAAAATATTTTCTAGCCTCTTCTTCATTAGCAGCAATACCTAATTTTATTAAACCATCATAGACTACTTTTCTAGCAGCAGCATCTGCCACACCAAAGGGAGCACCTGGCACACAGGCAGCAATACCTGCATCTTGTGCTTTTAAAACTAATTCGTAAATAATTTTTTGAGCCGGGGTGAATTTTCCATTGGCAGGAACGGTTCTAGTGACGTCTGCAGTATAACCATGGTATTCTGCAGCGCAATCGCTTAGTAGCAAATCGCCATCATTCATCAATTTTAAATTGGTAATATAATGAAGCACACATGCATTTTCAGCTGCTCCATTGATACTAGGGTATCCCGGGTATTCAGAACCATTGGCTTTAAAATGATATTCCATAATGGCCTGTGCTTGGTATTCAGTCATACCAGGCTTAATGGCACGCATTACATCGTTATGACCTTCACAACTAATAGCAGCTGCTTTTGCAATTAAGGCAATTTCCTCTGGCTGTTTAATGCCACGAAGGTTACTTAAAATTGTTTGGGTACTTCTTCCTGCAATAGGCTTGTTTTGTGAATTGATAATGCTATCTACAATTAAAGCCATACGCGCAAGTGGGTCTTCTGCTCTTTTATATTTTGAAAAAATATCTTCACCACGATAAGCAGAGAAAACAGAGTCTATGCTACTAAAATCAACGGCATTGGCTGTAAATTCATCATTTATAAAAACGTTTTCAATTTTATATTTTGCTTTAACACCTTCTGCGCCTAAAATTTTTCCTGTCCACAATTCTTTTTGTGGGTCTCTATTTTTTACAAAAATAAATTCAGTACCAGTTTTATTTAAAATAGTAATAGGTTGTTTAAATAATAACAATAATGCATCTGATTCTTCTAATCCTGTAAAGTAGTAGAAGTTTTTATTTTGTGCATATTGAAAATCGACATCGTTCGTTCTTACGCGTACTTGAGAGGCGAAGAAAATACCTACACCATTTGCAGATAATTTTTCTTTAAAAGCTGCACGACGACCAGCATGAAATTCAGGACTTAAATAATCGTTGGGATACTGAGTTGTTTGCTGAGCAACTGTTATTAAAGGGGCTACTAGGATGAGTAACCAAGAAAGGATTCTTTTTGTAGTCATTACTTTTAATTTTTGCAGTTTAAAGCTAATTATTTTTTTGTGAAGTTCATCACTTAGCGCTCAAAAACTACTTCTTCGTAAGGTACTCTGAATCGGGGGCCCCATACACCTTGCTCTGTACCTTTGCCCACGGCAATAACCATATTAATTTCAGCACCTGCTGGAAGGTTCAATGCTTTTTTAACTCTAATTTGATCGAATCCTTCCATAGGACAAGATTCAAATCCTTCAGCAGCGATAGATAACATAAATGTTTGTGCAGCTAAGGCGCAAGATTTATGCACGGTAATTCTTTGATCCGCTTTACCACCAAAACGCATAAATGGTTTTGAAATGCCCATAAAAAAACTAATACATCTTCTTACAAAAGCAAAAATTCCAAAAATATCACTGCGATAGGCAAGTGGCATTAGTTTACCATAATAATCCAATCCTCTTTTTTCTAGTTTAGAGGGTTCTGCTTTGATACCTGCTTTTAATCTATCATAATTCCACTTGGCTCTTTGAGGCCATAAATCTTTTCTAGTTACAAAAACTACAATTTGTTTGGCTGTTTTAGCAGCAGACTGGCCTAAGCATAAGGCCTCGTATTTTTTTCTTTCTTCCTCGTTTTTAATCCAATAGAATTCCCAAAGTTGCATATTGCTGCTATTTGGTGATAAAATAGCGCGTTCTATACTTCTTTTGATGACTTCATCCGGCACTTCCACCAGGGGGTCAAATCTTCGGTTCGATCTGCGGCGGTCAATGATTGCCTGAAATTCGCTTGAATACATTTTATTAGAGTTAATTATTAGAGTTAATTGATTTAAATTTACAGCAGCGCTTCTTGAGAAGCGGATTACAAATAAACCAAACTTTTTCAAACTATGCTAAAAAAAATTGCCATTGGCCTTGCATTAATCATAATTGTATTAGGCGGTCTATCTTTTACCCCTCAGTTTTCACACTTGAAAAACTTTGCTGCATGGGGTGTGCATACTATTCATGATTATAAAACCCATCCAACGCGTTTGGTACCAAGTGGGGGGAAGCCTCAATATTGGCCATTGGACTCTAGTTATAATAAAATGGAAATTTCAGATTCTCTTTTGGCCATCATGGACTCAAACGATACACATGCTTTTTTAGTCATTCAAGATGGAAAATTAATTTATGAAAAGTATTGGGATGGATATACACCCACTACTTTAAGTGGTTCATTTTCTGCTGCTAAAAGTATGATCTCTTTATTAATTGGCATTGCAATTGATGAAGGAAAAATAAAATCAATAGAAGAGCCAGTGGGCAATTATATCCCTCATTTTAAAACAAATGGTTTAGAAAAAGTGCGTATTAAAGATTTATTAACCATGAGCTCTGGAACCAATTACAATGAATTGGATAAAAGTTATTTTAGTATGAATGCCTATAGCTATTATGGAAATGATGAGGAATATATGGTTAGTAAAATGAAATTCCAAGAACCAGCTGGTGTGCATTGGGACTATCGTAGCGGAGATACGCAAGTGTTAGGTTTGATAGTTGAGAAAGTATTTGGTCAAAATATTTCAACACTTGTATCAGAAAGATTTATGCAACCCATGGGTGCTGAAGCCGATGCACTTTGGCTTTTAGACGGGGCAGAAAAACATGAAAAAGCTTTTTGTTGTTTCAATGGCGTAGCGCGTGACTATGCAAGATTTGGACAACTCGTATTACAGAATGGCAAATGGGGGAATAAACAAATTGTTTCTAGCGATTATGTTCAAGCAGCTACAAGGCCTGCCTCTTATTTAAAAGATGCTTATGAAAATGAAAGCCCAGTTGATTTTTATGGATATCAGTATTGGACGTTTAAAGAACAAGGGCATGATATTGTGGCACAAAATGGTTTGTTTGGGCAGTATGTGTATATTATTCGTGATAAAAATGCAGTGGTGGTTCGTTTAGGGGAATCTAAAGTAGTGAAGCATGTACATCATTTTCAGCCAGAAATACATTCTTATGCAGTAGCGGCGCTTTCCATTTTAAAATAAAGAACTAATTCTTAAAAAGAATATAAAATAAATAATAGTAGCTACAAAAAAAGACCCGCTCTAGAATAAGAACGGGTCTTTTAATTATATCAAATAAATGGGATAATTAATAGTCTAGAACAGGTCCATTGCTTTTGCGAAATAAGTTAAAGTGCCAGGAAGGGCTAACCAGAAAAACTCTCTGTAAACAATAAATAGAGCAATTAAAATTACAAACCATGTAAAGAAAAGTACCCAGTATTTTTTTGTGTTTTTTTGCGCTTCCATTCTATGAATTTATAAATTTTTAATATTGGCTACTTTGCCTTTGCAAATATACCTTTTTATTTTTTATTTAGTTTTTTGGGGAAAAGAATATCCTAGGTCCACCTTCCATCCTTCTGGAGTAGATACGACCATCATTTTTTGTGAATAGATGCTAGTCTTAATTGCTGTCTGCCTTCCTTGTCTAGTAAAAAATAATGGGCGGAAATGCTATCGAAAATAGCTTGATTTTGGGGGCTAGCTAAGAAGTAGTTTTTGGCCTTGCTAAAATCGCCCTGCATGCAGTTTTCAATAAAATACCTGCCCCCGTCTAGGGCATTGTCTGCTTTCATTTCGTCACTGCTGCTATTGCAGGCAATGACTAAAACTAAAAGTCCAATAAATAGAACAAGGGTTGCTTTTACATTCTTAAACATAACCAAAGTTAATCCATAATTGGCATCTTGCATGCTTTTGGCTAAATTTGCTTGAGCTTAAAAATTCAGCATGACAAAATCAAAATTGGTAGAGGAAATTATCAAAAAGCAGTCCTATTTATGTGTAGGCTTAGATTCCGATTGCGAGAAACTACCCAAGGGCTTTTCTAAGGATGCTAAAGGGGTGCTTGAATTTAATAAAGCCATCATTGATGCCACGGCTGAACATTGTGTGGGGTATAAAATAAACACTGCTTTTTATGAGTCGATGGGCGTGAAAGGTTGGCAGGCGATGGAAGAAACCTTGGCGCATATACCTAGTCATCATTTCACCATTGCAGATGCAAAAAGGGGAGATATTGGAAATACTTCGGCACATTATGCTAAAACCTTTTTTGAAGTCATACCCTTTGATGCTATTACAGTAGCCCCTTATATGGGTAAGGATAGTTTAGATGCCTTCTTGGCCTATACAAATAAATTTACCATTGTCTTGGGGCTTACTTCTAATGAAGGCAGTCAAAATTTTCAACAACAAAAATTAAGTAGCGGAGAATATTTATACGAGTCGGTATTAGCGCAAGTGTCTGCATGGGGAAGTCCTGAACAAATTATGTTTGTAGTGGGTGCTACCAAGGCCCAAGAGCTTGAAAATATTCGTTCCATTATTCCGCATCATTTTTTATTAGTACCCGGACTAGGTGCACAAGGAGGTAGTTTAGCCGATGTGACTAAGTATGGCAAAAATGAATCAGTGGGTTTATTAGTGAATGCGAGCAGAGCAATTATTTTTGCAAGTACAGAAAATGATTTTGCTCAAAAAGCAAACACCGCTGCCGAGGCCTATGCTACCGAAATGAAAGGGCTACTTTAAAAGACCTAGTTTAATAATTGTATATTTTCCCCTTCCGTCTTTGCAATAAAAATAGTGGCGGCACTATTTCCAATGATATTGGTAATGGCTCTTGCTTCACTCATAAATTTATCAATGCCTAATAAAAAGGCCAAGCCTTCAATAGGAATTTTTTGTAAGGTGGCTAGGGTAGAAGCAAGTACAATAAATCCACTTCCTGTAACGCCCGCTGCACCTTTAGAAGTGAGCATTAAAATGAATATCATAGTAATAAGTTCGGAGGTACTTAATTGAACATTGTATAATTGTGCAATAAAAATGACAGCCATGGATAAATAAATTGAAGTGCCATCCAAATTAAAAGAATAACCCGTGGGCACGACCAAGCCCACCACCGATTTTGAACAACCCATTTTTTCAAGCTTGTTCATCAACGATGGCATTGCAGGTTCTGAGGAAGAAGTGGCAAATACAATTAATAATTCTTCTTTGATATTTTTAATAAGTTGCCAAATAGATAAATTATAATACTTTAATAATAAACCCAGAATTATAAAAATAAATAGGCCCATGGTTAAATACATAGTGGCCATTAATTTACCCAGTGGAATTAAACTGGCTAAACCGTACTTACCCACTGCAAAGGCCATGCCGCCAAAAGCAGCAATAGGGGCCAGATACATTACATATTTTAATCCTATAAAAACATAATGCGTTAACCTTCCTAATATATGAATGTACTTTTCTTTTTTGTTTAAGAGATTGAGTAATAATCCTACAATAATGGCCAACAATAATATTTGCAAATTGGCATTGCTTTTTATAATGCTCCAAATATGAAAATCAGCAGAGGCAGTATATTTTGAAGGGTCTTGCATTTGAATGCCTTCTTTATTAATGGAGCCTGGTTTTAACCAAAGTGCCACTACCACTCCAATAGCGAGTGAAAGAGTACTGACTATTTCAAAATAAAACAATGATTTTAAACCTATGCGCCCCATTTTTTTTAAATCACCCATGCTGGCAATACCTAGGGTGACGGTTAAAAAAATAATGGGAAAAGTAAATATTTTTATAATACTAATAAAGTATTTTGAAAGCGGGTCTAGCTGAATGGCTAGGCTAGGTGAATAAAGCCCCACTAATACACCCAAAATGATGGCTATTAATACGTAAAAACTTAAATGGGTGATAATCTTTCGCATTTGAATTATTGTTATTGTAAATATACTTTTTTACTACTGTTTCAGTTATCTTTGCATATGATTGTTTTCACAATAAACTAATTATTTATGGCAGTAAGAACCGATTTATTTGAGTCTCCCGATTATTTTCAATTAGATGAATTATTATCTGAGGAACATTTGATGGTCAAAAAAGCAGTGAGAGATTATGTGAAAAAAGAAATTTCACCCATCATAGAAGACTATGCACAACGTGCAGAATTTCCTTCTCAAATAATAAAACAATTAGGAGATATGGGTTGCTTTGGTCCCACTGTACCTGCTGAATATGGCGGGGGTGGTTTGGACTATATTAGTTACGGTATCATGATGCAGGAATTAGAAAGAGGAGATAGTGGTGTGAGATCTACTGCGAGTGTGCAAGGTTCACTAGTGATGTTCCCAATTCATGCCTATGGAAGTGAAGCACAAAAGAAAAAGTATTTACCCAAATTAGCCTCTGGTGAATGGTTGGGTTGTTTTGGATTAACAGAACCAGATCATGGGTCTAACCCATCAGGTATGTTAACCAATATCAAAGATGCTGGTGATCATTTTATATTAAATGGTGCAAAAATGTGGATTAGCAATTCCCCCTTTGCGCAAGTAGCTGTAGTATGGGCTAAGAATGAAGCAGGAGAAATTGTAGGCGTCATTGTGGAAAGAGGAATGGAAGGATTTTCAACACCCACTACACATAATAAATGGAGTTTACGTGCGAGTGCAACTGGAGAATTGGTTTTTGATAATGTGAAAGTGCCTAAGGATAATATTTTACCAAATGTTAAAGGATTAAAAGGACCATTGAGTTGTTTGAATAAGGCAAGATTTGGTATCGCATGGGGTACAATTGGTGCTGCAATGGATTGTTATGATAC
>JAJTDP010000053.1:0-9460 GCA_021300455.1 Sediminibacterium sp.
GAGCAAAGCAAAGAGTATATGCTGAAGGGCAAGCATCATACTATGTAATTAGTCCTTCACAAACAAAGCCTTTAATTCAGTAGCATCATCTGGCTTCATTTTTCCTGCTAATATTAAACGAAGTTGTCTGCGACGAAGTGCACTATCGTAAAACTTTTTTTCTTCTTCAGATTCAGCTATTATAGCAGGAACTTGTTTAGGCTTTTTATTTTCATCCAAGGCCACAAAAGTAAAATAAGCCTCGTTACTTAATTCTTTACTTTGTGTAATCATATTCTGGTTCCATACTTTTAAATGAATTTCCATAGAAGTAGTGAATGCCCTTGTTACTTTTGCTTCAATACAAATTACATTGCCTAATTTGATGGGTGTCTTAAAACTAATATTGTCCACTGATGCGGTCATGGCACCTGAATTACAATGTTTGGCTGCTGACAAATATGCGGCAATATCCATCCAGTACATTAGTTTGCCTCCCATTAAATCTCCAAAAGTATTGGTATCATTCGGTAGTACTAATTCATTCATCGTAATAAATGAATCCTTGGCTTTTCTTGCTTCCATATTAATTATTTGTATTACAAAGGTACAGCTTAAACTGTAAAATGGCCCAATTTAGCTAAGTTGGCTGGGTCTTCCAGATTAGATTGAAATTGGCTTCTTGGGAATTTTAAACAAGAAAATTTCTGTAGAAACAATTTCCATAAAACAGGGCGTTTATTTAACAAGTCTAAAGAATCTTAACTCTTTTTAATAGCTATAATCCTTTGATTTTTAAGTTTTACTAACGATATTTGCCATACCAATAAATGTTAGCATGAGCCTTTCTTTAGACAATACACAAATTGCGTTTGCATATAAATCTACAGCCGAATTAAAAAGAGCACGCTTTTTATTTACCGTTATACAAAGTCCCATAATTGTTTCTTTGGCTACTAAATTAACGCCTGCCTTAATGAATTCTGGTTTGCCTGTTAATGGATTAATTCGCAGCACTATATTTAACCAATTTGTGGGTGGTGAAACTTTAGATGAAACAGCAAGAGTGGCCAAGCAATTAGGGGCTTATGGTGTGCAAGTTATTTTAGATTATGGTGTGGAAGCCAAAGAAGGTGAAGAGAATTTTGACAATGTCACAGAAAAAATTATGGAAGCATTGGAATTTGCTGCCACTCAAAATAATATTCCTTTTGTAAGTATTAAGTTAACAGGTATAGCTAGTTTGCAATTGCTTGAAACTTTAAATGAAGCCCCAAGATAAAGAAGTGGCATTCATGATAGTGAGATAGAAGACTCCTCTTGGGAGCGTGTGAAAGAAAGAATGTATGCCATTTGCGATTTAGCTGCAGAAAAAGGAGTGGGCATTTTATTAGATGCTGAAGAGACTTGGATTCAAGACCCCATTGACCGTTTAGCCATTGAACTCATGGCTGAATATAATAAAGAGAAAGTAGTGGTGTATAATACTTATCAATTATATAGAAATGACCGATTACACTTTTTGCAATTATCACATAAGATAGCTAAAGAAAAAAACTTTAAGCTAGGTGCGAAATTGGTGCGTGGCGCTTATATGGAAAAAGAAAGATTACGTGCTAAAGAACAGGGTGTTGCGTCTCCAATACATTTAGATAAAGAAGCCACCGATAAAGATTTTAATGATGCAGCTGTTTTTTGTATCGAAAACAAAGAATCTATTTCATGATCGAAAAAGGAATTTCAGCTAATGATCCACATGTGCATTTTTCTCAATTATATGGCATGAGCGATCCCATTAGTTTTAACATGGCCAAAGAGGGGTATAATGTGAGCAAATACCTGCCATTTGGGCCCATTAAGGATGTAATTCCTTATTTAATGAGAAGGGCTGAGGAAAATTCGAGCGTCAATGGTCAAACCAGTAGAGAGCTACTTTTTATCAGGCAGGAACTAGCGCGCAGGAAGGCCAAAAAATGATTTCTAGATAAAAGGTATTGGTTGTAAATTGCACTATGCAACAATACTTGAATTTACTACAACACGTTATTGACAACGGGGCTGAAAAGACCGATAGAACTGGAACTGGTACCAAAAGTTGTTTTGGTTATCAGATGCGTTTTAACTTGGCTGAAGGATTTCCAATGGTCACTACCAAGAAGCTTCACTTGAAAAGTATTATCTACGAATTACTTTGGTTTTTGAATGGTGATACCAATATTAAATATTTAAATGAGAATGGGGTTCGCATTTGGGACGAGTGGGCCGATAAAAATGGCGACCTAGGTCCAGTTTATGGAAAACAATGGAGAAGTTGGGAAGCACCGAATGGAGTAGTGATTGATCAAATTTCAGAATTAATTGAACAAATAAAAAAGACACCCGATAGCAGAAGATTAATTGTAAGTGCTTGGAATGTGGGTGACTTATCAAAGATGGCCCTTATGCCTTGCCACAATATGTTTCAATTTTATGTGGCCGATGGAAAATTAAGTTGTCAATTATACCAACGCAGCGCCGATGTATTTTTAGGGGTACCTTTTAATATTGCTTCTTATGCATTACTAACTATGATGATTGCTTCAGTATGTAATTTAGAATACGGTGACTTCGTGCATAGTTTTGGTGATGTGCATTTGTATAACAATCATGTGGAGCAAGCCAACTTGCAATTGTCAAGAAAGCCTTTCCCGCTTCCTACCATGAAAATAAATAAAGAAGTGAAAGATATTTTCTCTTTTCAATTCTCAGATTTTACTTTAGAGAATTATGAATCACATCCTAGTATTAAAGCGCCGGTGGCTGTTTAAAATAATATAAATGAATATAACCCTTGTTGTAGCCGCTTCTGAAAACAATGCCATTGGTTTAAACAATCAATTATTATGGCACTTGCCAAAGGATATGCGCTTTTTTAAAAATACTACCTGGGGTATGCCAATTTTAATGGGGCGTAAAACATTTGAGTCTATGGGCAGTAAGCCTTTAAATGGTAGGTTGAATATTATTATTACCCGCAATAAAAATTGGGTAAATGAAGATGTAACGGTGGTGCATACTATGGAGCAAGCCATTGCTTTGGCTGATAAATTTAGCTACAAAGAATTACTCGTCATAGGTGGGGGTGAAATTTATGAAATGGCTTTGCCGATGGCAGCAAAAATTTGGTTAACAAGAGTACATACTACTATTGAGGGCGATGTTTACTTCCCCAAGTTAAATACTGAATGGGAAATGGTGAGCAGCACTCAAAATACGGCCGATGAAAAACATAAATTTTCATTTGACTTTGAATGTTGGAAAAGAAAATGAAGTACAACACGCTTGTCTTAATTAATAAATACATCAGTTATTTATGGAATGCTTCTAATGGTCGTGGACATGGGGTACATTCTCCATTTGTGTATGCCTTTATCAAAAATGTATTAAACACTAAATCAACAGGAGAGAGCATTGATGCCATTGAAAACTACCGCCATCAATTATTAAGCAATCAAAATAAAATCACTATTCTTGATTTAGGTGCAGGTGCCGATTTGCAAGGAAATAAATCAAAAACCATTGCCCAAATTGCCAAAAGAGCTTTAAAGCCAAAAAAGTACAGTACGCTCTTAAGCCGCATTGTTGCTTATTTCCAGCCCACCCAGATATTAGAAATGGGTTCTTCCTTAGGTATAACTACCTGTTATTTAGCTGAGGCTGCGCCCTATGCTTCGGTGGTGACCATGGAAGGTGCGCCTGCTGTTGCAAAGCAGGCCTTGGCTACTTTTAAAAATGTAGGATTTCAAAATATTCAATTAATAGAAGGCAATTTTGATCAAAGCCTTCCCAATTATTTAAATAGTATTTCAACTATTGGTATTGCTTATGTGGATGGGAATCATCGATACAAGCCCACTTTGCAATATTTTAATTTGCTTTTAACTAAATCTGATGAGCAGACAATTTTAATTTTTGATGACATACATTGGAGCAGTGAAATGGAAAAAGCTTGGGAGGAAATTAAAGCCGACCCTAGGGTATCATTGACCATTGATTTATTTTATATAGGCATTGTGTTTCTTAAAAAAGGAAATAAGGAGAAAGAAAATTTTACCATCCGTTTTTAAACTATTTATACATTGCTACCTTCATCATTCATATCATCTTTAAAAGGCTTACCTGGTTTCGACGAGCCAGCGTTTGTTCAAACGCATGCAACAAAGGAGTCCATTACTTCTATAAGAATAAACACCAATAAATCTTTTTTAGAACAGCCCACTTCTTTCTTTAAAGAAGCAAGCCCTATTGCTTGGTGTGAAGATGGCTATTATTTAAAAGAACGCCCTATGTTTGTATTAGACCCCTTATGGCATGTGGGCGCTTATTATGTGCAAGAGGCTAGTAGTATGTTCTTGCATCATGCTCTAAAACAAATAGCTCCTAATGCAGGTTCAATGCATGTATTAGATTTATGTGCAGCACCAGGAGGCAAGACTACTTTACTTGCGAATTATTTTAAAAAGGGATTAGTGGTGGCCAATGAAACTATCAAAAATAGAAATGCTATTTTGGTAGAGAATACCACTAAGTGGGGAGCAGATAATATAGTAGTCACACAGAACGATCCTTCTCATTTTAAAGCCTTGCCTCAGTTTTTTGATGTATTATTAATTGATGCGCCTTGCAGTGGCAGTGGTTTATTTAGAAAAGACCCTGACGCTATTGAACATTGGAGTGAAGATGCAGTGCAACATTGCAGTGTAAGACAGTCGCGTATAATAGAAGATAGCATTGATTGTCTTAAAGAAGGAGGCTATTTAATTTACTCGACTTGTTCTTATTCAATGCAAGAAGATGAAAATATTTTAGATAAGATTGCTGCGATGGAGGGAATGAAAAGTATAGATTTAAATATAGACAATGACTGGGGTATTATTCAAAGTGAAAGTCCAATACATCATTCTATAGGCTATAGGTTTTATCCTGATAAAATAAAAGGGGAAGGCTTTTTCTTAGCTGTATTTAAAAAAGAGTCATCAAATAATTCTTCCTATTATGATTCAAATTTTGAAACCACTGCAATAACTAAAAAAGAAACAGAGGTGTTGAATGCGCATTTCACTTTACCTGACAATTATTATTATATCAATCACCAAGAAAATATTATTGCCTTAGCTATTGAATTTAAAGATGCTTATAATACGCTACTTAAAAATTTATATGTTAAAAAAATGGGCTTGGCAATTGGTACGCTAAAAGGAGCCGATTTAATTCCGGCTCATGCGCTTGCCATGAGTACTTGGAAAAATCTTCCCTTTCAAACCATGGAAGTGGATGAATCAACTGCCCTACAATACTTAAGAAGGGCCGATTTGAACTTACCAGGGGGCAAGGGTTGGCATGCTATTCAATATAAAAATACCCGTTTAGGCTGGGCAAAATTACTTCCCAATAGATCGAATAATTACTATCCTAATGAATGGAGAATATTGAATTATTGATGATTATATATTACATAAATATATAATTAACATATTTAATACATACTTTGTATTTCATTTTTGTACCTTTGCCAGATGTTAAAAAGATTGATTTTACTTGTTTTTGTAGTCATTGGCCTATCAGGCCAATTGTCTTCTTATGCCGCCAAGGTTAAGCAGACCAAAAAGCAATCAGTAAAAACAACTGCACAATACAAGAAAAAGACCAGTGTTCAATCAAAAAAGAAGGGTAAAAAAAGTATTTCAAAAAAAGGTAAAAAGCGTCGTGGTAAACGCAGTGCTTTTGTGCCGCTTAAAAATCCGGAACCACGTAAATTAATTGCAGACAATAAGGAAAAAATGAGATTGTCAGATAGTTTACGAACGTCTACCATTCTTGTAAATAATACAGAATCAGAAGAAGGTTATTTTGCAAGTTTGTTTACCAATCAAAAAAAATCGGCAAGTTTTCAAACCTTAGAGGGTACGGCTGCTGTTTTTAAAAGTGTAAGTGGATGGGAAGATAAAAAGTTTTATATCTTAACCAATCAACTACCCGTAGGAACCATTGTTAGAATTACCACATCTGATTTAAAAAGTATTTGTGCTAAAGTAATCAATGCCTTACCAGAAGTAGGCAATTCAATTCAATATCGTTTAAGTGATGCTGCTGCAGCTATCTTAGGCATTACCAATAAGACTTTCCAGATCTCCGTCACTTATTAATTTCTTCTATTTAACTATTTCTACTCAACTATTTCTATTTAATTATTTTTTATGAAATGTAAATTATGTATTTCCCTTTTTTTGATGGTAAGTTTTTTAATGAGTTGTGCCCAAACAAGTACAAACCCTTCTCTAACTTTAAATGCTGCTGCATATAAAGAAGCCATTGCTGCTAAAAATATTCAAGTCTTAGATGTAAGAACAGCTGCTGAATTTAATGGAGGGCATATCAAGCATGCTTTACAGGCGAATTGGTTAGACCAGAAAGAATTTACTGATAGAACCCAACACTTAGATAAAAATTTACCGGTTTATGTATATTGTCAAGCAGGTGCAAGAAGTGCATCAGCACAAACTGCATTAGAAGCAAAAGGCTATAAAGTGGTTAACTTAGAAGGAGGAATGAGCAACTGGAAAATGAATGGTTTCCCGGTGGATGGCGCTGGTGATAAAGCCCAAATGCGCGTTGAGGATTTAAATACAACCACCAGTTCTAATAAAATAGTACTAGTTGAAGTTGGAGCAGATTGGTGCCCTCCTTGTAGAAAAATGTTACCAGTGCTTGAAACCTTAAAACAAAAACCTGCTGCTCCTTTTTATTTTTTAAGAGTAGATGGAGGTAATGATATAGATGTAATGAAATCTTTGAAGTCGGAAGGTTTGCCTACTTTTATTTTATTTAAAAACGGTAAAGAAACTTGGAGACATGAAGGATTAGTAACGCTAGAAGAATTTAATGCTGCTTTAAGTAAATAAAAACCTTAAATAGGTTTTCTATAGCCTCTTAAAAAATCGGTAATGGGCATTCTCTTTTTACCTTCCCATTGAATATCATCAATACCAATGTAGCCGTTGCTACAAGCTATTTTTGCAAATGTTTTTCCATCGGTAATAAAGCTTCCTGCTTTTTCTGTGGCAGGTGTGTCAATGATATGTGTAGTAAAAAGCTTTACCATTTTCCCATCTATTTTGGTAATAGCCCCTGGAAAAGGTGCCAACCCTCTAATTAAATTATGAATACTTGTGGCTGGGTTCTCCCAATTAATTTCACAGTCAGTTGTAAATATTTTAGGCGCATGTTTTAGTTCAACACTTATTTCCGATTGCGCTTTTGCTTGAATGGAATTATTATTAAGCCCTTCAATTGTTTTTACAAGTAATGCAGCGCCTACTTCTTTCATGGTATCGTGCAATTCACCGGCGGTCATGTTTTCGCTAATATCAATGGGTGCTTGTAATAATATATTACCCGTATCAATAGCATGTTGTAATTGAAAAGTGGTTACCCCTGTTTGTTTTTCTCCATTAATAATGGCCCAATTAATAGGAGCGGCACCTCTATATTGAGGAAGTAAAGAGCCATGCACATTTAAAGTTCCCATGGGAGGAAAAGACCATATAATTTCAGGTAACATTCTAAATGCCACCACCACTTGTAAGTCGGGCTGAAGGGTTTTAAGGGCTTCGAAAAATTCGGGTGATTTTAGTTTTTCTGGTTGCAGTACCGGTATATTATTTTCAATGGCAAATTGTTTGACAGCACTTTGTTGAAGCTGCATGCCTCTACCACCTGGCTTATCTGGGGCCGTAACAACCGCTAACACATTCATTTTAGCCGCCAATAAGGCGCTTAAAGAAGCCACCGCAAAAGCAGGGGTACCCATAAAAACAATCCTAGGTTTTCTGTCCATGACGCAAAGTTAGTTTATCTGCCATAATTATGTACTTTTGCCCTTTGCACCCTAGGTGCCTTACTAAAAATAAACAATATGCAACAAGTAAAAAATGGGGATACCATTCAAGTGCATTATCACGGTACTTTAACTAGTGGTGAGACATTTGACTCTTCAGAAGGAAGAGCTCCTTTGGAATTCGAAGTGGGTAAAGGAATGGTTATTCCTGGATTCGATAGTGGTGTTTTAGGTATGACAGTGGGCGAGAAAAAAACAATCAACATTCCATTTATGGAAGCCTATGGTCCAAAACAACCTGACATGATTGTTGAATTTCCTAAAACACAATTCCCTGCAGATTTAAATCCAACAGTAGGAATGGCTTTAACAATGAATAATGGTCAAGGACAACAATTTCAAGTGATCGTGGTAGAAGTTAAAGAAGAAGTGGTGGTTTTAGATGCCAATCATTCTTTAGCTGGCCAAGACTTAACCTTTGCTTTAGAATTGGTGAATATCGATTCTCCATCAAAAATTATTATGCCTTAAAATAAGGCAAACTTATTTCTATAAAATGTCCCGCGTCTTACTAAGGTGTCGGGGCATTTTTATTATCTTTAGTTAGGGCATTACGCCTCCTAATATTGGTCAAATGGGTGGAAATAATTTAACAAATTGATAGTTATTCACATCCCTTTATTTTCAAACAAAACGATTTAACTTTAATTTATAAATTTAACGCTATGCTTTTTTTGTTACAAGTTGCTGAAGATAAAATTTCATTATTGAGTTTATTGCAGAAGGGTGGATGGATTATGTATCCATTGTATTTTCTTTTGGTCATTGCCATTTTTGTTTTTATTGAGCGTGTTTTAGCAATTAAAAAAGCCGGCACCATGGATCCTAAATTTATGTTCATCATTAAGGACCATATTTTATCTGGAAATATAGATGCTGCAAAAAGTGTGGCTAAAAATGCAGACAATCCGGTTGCCAAGATGATAGAAAAAGGAATTATGAGAATTGGAAAACCTATTGAGTCGGTTGAAAAAAGTATGGAGAATGTAGGTAAGTTAGAAATGTATTCTATGGAACGTAATTTAAATATTTTGTCTTTGATAGCTGGCATTGCTCCTATGTTTGGTTTTTTAGGAACCATTGTAGGTATGGTACAATTATTTTATGGTATTGCTTCTACTGGAGAATACACTTTAAATACAATTGCTGGTGGTATTTATACTAAAATGATTACTTCAGCTACTGGTTTAATCATTGGACTTATTGCTTATGTGGGACATAACTATTTATCTACTCAAATAGATAAAACAGCGAATAAAATGGAAACAGCTAGCGCTGATTTTTTAGATATTTTACAAGAAACCACACATTCTTAATCTATGAATTTAAGAAAGCGATTAAGAAATTCTCCAGAAGTGCATACAGGTGCCTTAAATGATATATTATTTATATTATTATTATTCTTTTTAATAGTATCTACACTTGCCAACCCCAATGTTATAAAGGTTTCTAATCCAAAGGCTTCAAGTGATACCAAGGCCAAACAAACGGTAGTAGTAACCATAGATAAAGATCAAAAACTTTTCATAGGATCAACTGCTGTTA
>JAJTDP010000053.1:9508-12785 GCA_021300455.1 Sediminibacterium sp.
TACTATTCAGGTAATGCAAATTATAAAGTCTTTAGGTGCTACGCCCGTTGTAGCGGTGAACCCAGCGCATTAAATTATTTGTAATTCTTTAATTAAATAATACTAGAAATTAGTATAATAATCATTCCATAATTTCATTGCTTATTTCAAGCTCGCACGTATCATTCTGTTTTTCCCAAAACTATCCTGTCTTAATTCAGCATGGTAATTCAATTCATCCAATAAAGCCAGAATAGCTTTTCCCTGATCATAATGTATTTCAAAAAATAGCTGACCATTTTTAGATAAATTTTGCTTTCCTATTTTGGCAATGGCTCTATAATAAATAAGTGGGTCCTCGTTAGAGACAAATAAAGCAATCAATGGTTCAAAATTGAGCACTTGCTCTTGCATATCTTTTTTCTCTCTTATTGGAATATAAGGGGGGTTGCTTACCATAATATCATAACTAGTATCAAGTGCGGCTGTGTTTAAAATATCTTCTTCCATCCAATCTATAGAGACATTTAAATTTTTTGCGTTCATTTGAGCTACTGCTAATGCATCCTTGCTAATATCTAATCCAGTGAGTGTGCAATTAGGTAGGGCTAATTTTAAGGCAATGGGTATGCAGCCAGAACCTGTGCCCAAATCTAAAATAGATAAAGGTTTATTCATAATGCTTGCATAAGAAATAATCCACTCTACTAGTTCTTCCGTTTCGGGTCTGGGTATTAAAACATGCTCATTCACCATAAATTCATTACCCATAAACCAAGCCTTTGCTAAAATATATTGAATGGGTTTGCCAACTAATAACTGTTCTGCATACTGCTCAATTTGCTTTTGCTGCTCCTTAGTTAATTCAGTGTTTACATTAACAATTTGTCGCATCCTATTCCATCCAGTCACCGCTTCAATAAGCATGCCTATTAAACTGCTCAATTCAACAGCGTCAATTTTAGAGGACAGCTTTTGCTTTAGGAATATTTTTATTTCTTGTAAACTCATACCACAATGTTACAAATGATTATGCATTATGAACTAGCTTTGAACAAATAATTCTAAGAACGTTTATTTATATGGATTCTCATTTTTATAGTACCATTGAAAAATCAGCTATTGCTGAATTTAAAGATAGGGGAAGTAAGTTCTTGGCCTACTCATACCCAGTCGAATCGGTGGATGCTTGTAAAAAAATCATAGCAGGGCTTAAAAAAGAACATCCTAAAGCAGTACATTTTTGTGTGGCCTACCGTATTGGAATAGAAGGTAATATATTTAGGGCCAGTGATGATGGAGAACCAGCTGGTTCTGCAGGCAGACCCATACTAGGACAAATTGATAGTAAGGAGCTAACCAATATTATGGTAGTGGTGGTTCGTTATTTTGGAGGAACTTTATTAGGGGTGCCCGGTTTGATTAATGCCTACAAAACGGCTACCGCTCTTGCTTTGCAATTAGCACCCATCGTACAAAAGCCTATTGAAATTAAGTATGAATTAGATTTTGATTATCATCAAATGAATGAAGTCATGATGATAATCAAACAATATAATTGTTCAGTGGAGGAACAAGCCGCACAACTATTTGTACAATTAAAAATTGGCATACCAAAAGCGAGGTTAGAAGAGGCGCTGAATAAGTTCAGTGATTTAAGAGAAGTAAAATTAACCTTGATCCCTAATTAATATAGTAGTAGAAATATAGTAGTTTAGTATTTATAAAACCCTTTGCCTGTTTTTACACCTAATTTTCCTTCTTCCACCATCTTTACTAATAAAGGACAAGGGGCGTATTTGGCATTATTAAAACCTTCTTCCATAATAATCATAATATTCTTGCAAACATCTAGGCCAATGTAGTCGGCTAATTGCAAGGGTCCCATAGGGTGGGCCATTCCCAATTTCATAATTTGATCAATGGTAGCTGCATCACTAATACCTTCCGAAAATGCATAAATAGCTTCGTTAATCATGGGCATTAATATTCTATTGGCAATAAAGCCAGGGGCATCTTTAACTACGCAAGGAATTTTATCAATGGTTTTGGTTAATGCCACAATAGTATCGGTAACGGATGTTGCAGTTGCTTCCCCATTAATAATTTCTACTAGTTTCATTATGGGTACTGGATTCATAAAATGCATACCAATCACCAGTGATGGCCTCTTGGTAGCTGCCGCTAATTGCCCAATAGAAATAGAGGATGTATTAGTAGCGAGTATACAATCAGCCTTGGTATGTTCATCCAAACTTGCGAAAATCTTTTTTTTAATCTCGCTATTTTCAGTAGCTGCTTCAATGACTAAATCGGCATTGGCAACACCATCTTCTATAGCAGTGAAAGTGCTAATATTAGCAAGGGTAATGGCTTTGTCTTCAGCAGAAATTATTTGTTTGGCAATTTGTCTGTCTAAATTTTTTCCAATAGTGATTATTGCTTTTTCTAAAGCGCTTGCTTGTGCATCTATTAATTGAACCTTACATCCTTTTTGTGCAAAAACATGCGCAATGCCATTGCCCATGGTGCCTGCACCAATGACCGCAATATTTTTCATAAGAAACTATTTTTTAGATTTGTAATCTCCCCTTTTCCATGAATTAATAAAACTGCGCCAAGCACTTGGGTTTAATATATTCATAGGAGGCAATTGCCCTGTGTAATAATATTTAGTAGCTTGTTGTGTTAAAGAAGCACCAACGGCTTCTCTTCCATCAAATGGTAAGCTTGATAGGATAACTCTTTTCTGACTCATACTTGTATTTTTTCTAGCGGTCTCATACAAGTCGTCATCTACTTTTGCGTTTACAAAATCTCTTTCAAACTGCGCACGTGAAGGTCTTGCTCTTAAAATAGTGGCGGGTAAAAAATTGGTATCATTCACCATTAACTGAATCACACTATATTGATTGCCTTCTAATTTTGTTGGAATTAAGATGGTTCTATTTTTAAAGCCCACACAAGAAAAGGTAATAGTCTCTCCTTTATTTACCGCAATAGAAAAAACACCATCGTTATTGGTAATAGTCCCACGGCCTTTTTTATTCACTAAGACACTTGCAAAGGGAATGGCCCTTAAGCTATCTGCTGTCATAATAACACCATATAATTGAATCACAGAATCACGGTAAATATCGACCGTTTGGGCATAGGCTTTGTTTTGACTAAAGCTAGCCAGGGTAATAATAGTTATAAATAATGCCTTTCTCATGTAGGTACAAATTTAAGCCTCAATCTTGAAATAATCGAACCCATTTTTGAATATTCTGCCTCTTAAAACAGCAAAATAAGTCTA
>JAJTDP010000054.1 GCA_021300455.1 Sediminibacterium sp.
GGATTAACCGATGCCGATTTACAAAAAGCGCAGGTGGGTGTGGTAAGTATGGGCTATGATGGTAATACATGTAACATGCATTTAAATGCACTGGCTGCCGATATTAAAAAAAGTATTTGGGAGAATGATTTAGTGGGACTTACTTTTCATACCATTGGCGTGAGTGATGGGATGAGTAATGGTACACCAGGTATGCGTTATTCATTAGTAAGTAGAGATGTAATTGCAGATAGTATTGAAACTGTTTGTGGCGCACAATATTATGACGCACTTATTGCAGTACCAGGTTGTGATAAAAATATGCCAGGTTCTTTAATTGCCATGGGAAGATTAAACCGTCCTTCTATTATGATATACGGAGGAACCATTGCGCCGGGTCATTATAAAGGACAGGATTTAAATATTGTTTCTGCCTTTGAAGCGCTTGGACAAAAAATGGCGGGTGAATTAACTGAAGCCGATTTCAAAGGAATTATACAACATGCCTGCCCTGGTGCTGGTGCTTGTGGTGGCATGTATACAGCCAATACGATGGCTTCCGCCATTGAAGCATTGGGAATGAGTTTACCTTATTCTTCTTCTAATCCTGCACTGAGTGAAGAGAAACAAAAAGAATGTGCGGATGCAGGAAAAGCGATTCGTTTATTATTAGAACGTGATATTAAGCCTACTGATATTATGACACGCAAAGCATTTGAAAATGCAGTAGCAGTGATTATGGTATTAGGCGGAAGCACTAATGCAGTGCTTCATATGATTGCGATGGCGAAAAGTGTGGGCGTGTCTTTCACCCAAGACGACTTCCAAGCCATTAGTGATAAAATTCCAGTGTTGGCCGATTTTAAACCATCAGGTAAATATTTAATGCAAGACTTACATCAGTATGGAGGTGTACCTGCTGTGATGAAATATATGTTATCAGTTGGTTGGATACATGGAGACTGTTTAACCGTCACTGGAAAAACGATGGCAGAAAATTTAGCAGCCGCACCCCATTTAGATTTTACAAAACAAGATATTATTCATCCGAAAGAAAATCCTATTAAAGCAACAGGACATTTACAAATACTATACGGCAATTTAGCAACGGGTGGAAGTGTTGCAAAAATTTCTGGAAAAGAAGGAGATGTGTTTGAAGGACCTGCGCGTGTATTTGATGGAGAAGAATCTTTGATAGAGGGTATTAATTCAGGAAAAATAAAAAAGGGTGATGTAGTAGTTATAAATAATGTAGGACCTGTTGGTGCACCTGGTATGCCTGAAATGTTGAAACCCACATCAGCCATTATTGGCGCGGGTTTGGGCAAGTCGGTAGCACTTATTACAGATGGACGTTTTAGTGGAGGCACACACGGTTTTGTGGTAGGACATATTACACCTGAGGCTTATAAAGGAGGATTAATTGGACTAGTTGAAGACAATGATATCATTGAATTAAATGTACCGAATCGTAAAATGACATTGAAAGTAGATGAAGCCACTATTGCCAAAAGAAGAGCTGCCTATGTGCAACCTGCTTTAAAAGCAACTAATGGTATTTTATGGAAATACGCACAATTAGTAAAAGACGCAAGTCAAGGTTGTGTGACCGATCAGTTATAAAAAAAAGACTATGGCAACGAAAAAATTAACAGGAGCACAGGCAGTTTTAGAAGCTTGTATTGCAGAGGGAGCCGAAACTATATTTGGTTATCCAGGTGGTGCCATCATGCCCATCTATGATGCGCTCTATGATTACAACGATAAACTAAAACATATTTTAGTAAGACATGAGCAAGGTGGAATTCATGCTGGACAAGGCTATGCGCGTACTTCAGGAAAAGCAGGTGTGGTATTTGCAACTAGTGGTCCGGGGGCTACTAACTTAGTAACAGGCTTAGCGGATGCCATGATTGATAGCACACCCCTTGTTTGTATCACAGGACAAGTGTTCGCACATTTATTAGGAACAGACGCTTTTCAAGAAACAGATATTATTAATATTACTATGCCGGTTACGAAATGGAATTATCAAGTAACCGACGCAACAGAAATACCAGGCATATTAGCCAAGGCATTTTATTTAGCAAGAAGTGGAAGACCAGGTCCAGTATTAATTGATATTACTAAGAACGCACAAATACAATCTTTCGATTATGAAGGTTATACGCCTTGTAATCATATAAGAAGTTACCGACCTAAGCCGGTGATTCGTAAAAATTTTATTGATGAAGCTGTGGCCTTAATTAATAATGCTAAAAAACCTTTAGTCATTTTTGGACAAGGTGTTATTTTAGGCAAGGCAGAAAAAGAATTTAAAAAGTTTATAGAAAAGTCGGGTATGCCAGCAGCCTGGACCATATTAGGTTTGAGCGCTCTAGCTACTGACCATCCACAGAATGTAGGCATGTTAGGTATGCATGGAAACTATGGCCCAAATGTATTAACGAATGAATGTGATGTACTTATTGCAGTGGGTATGCGTTTCGATGACCGCGTTACGGGAAGATTAGATAAGTACGCGAAGCAAGCAAAAGTGATTCATTTAGATATTGACCCTTCTGAAATAGATAAAAATGTAAAAGCCCATGTAGGTGTTTGGGGCGATTGTAAAGAAACATTGCCACTACTTACTTTAGGTATACAAGAAAAAGATAGATCAGAATGGTTGAAAGTTTTTGCAGACTATACACAGCAAGAATATGATCAATGTATCAAAGAGGAAATTTATCCAAGCACCGATGAAATGACAATGGGTGAAGTGATACGTATTGTAAATGAAACTACAAGTGGAAATGCAGTGGTGGTAACCGATGTAGGCCAGCATCAAATGGTGGCTTGCAGATACGCAAAGTTTAATGAAACAAGATCGAATGTAACATCGGGTGGGTTAGGTACCATGGGTTTTGCTTTACCTGCAGCTATTGGTGCAAAATTTGGTGCACTGGATAGAACAGTTATAGCAGTCATTGGAGATGGTGGTATACAAATGACCATTCAAGAATTAGGTACCATTATGCAAACAGGGGTGGATGTTAAGATTATGATTTTAAATAATCAGTTCTTAGGCATGGTTCGTCAGTGGCAGCAACTATTTAACGACAAGCGTTACTCCTTTGTAGATATTCAAAGCCCCGACTATGTAATGGTAGCCAAGGCTTATGGCATTGAGGGATCTAAAGTAGAGCATCGTAAGGATTTAGAAACAGCCATTCAAACTATGCTAGCGCATAAGGGTTCTTATTTGTTAGAAGTAATGGTGGGTAAGGAAAACAATGTATTTCCGATGGTACCACAGGGTTGCAGTGTGAGTGAAATAAGACTGAAGTAGTAAAAATTAAAAAAAGAAACTATGGAAACAAATACTGAAAAACAAGAGTACACAATAACTGTGTATACTGAAAACCAAGTTGGGTTGTTGAATCGTATTGCTATTATTTTTTCTAGAAGAAAAATTAATATCGGAAGTTTAAATACATCTCCTTCTGAGATTGACGGCATACACCGTTTCACGATTGTAGTAATGGAGTCGCGCGATGTGGTGACGAAAATTGTAAGACAAATTGAAAAGCAGGTAGAAGTATTAAAAGCTTATTTCAATACTAATGATGAAATTGTTTGGCAGGAGCTTGCATTATATAAAGTATTGTCAGAAGAAATTACCGAGAAAGTAAAAGTTGAAAGACTATTAAGAGAATACGGAGCGCGTGCTGTAGCCATTAGAAAAGATTTTATTGTTTTTGAAACAACAGGACATAGAGAAGAGACCAATAAATTAATGAAAGCCTTGGAGCCCTATGGTTTAGTGGAATTCGTGCGTAGCGCTAGAGTGGCTATTATAAAGGAAAGTAGCGGTTTTCACGAAAAGTTAAAAGACTTTGAAAAAAAGCAACCTAGTGAAGAAGTGATAGAAAATGAATACTTAGGTAAAAGAGAAGCAGTATTTACCATGTAAAATTTTTATCAATAAATCTTCAATAAAAAACCTACATAAAGTATAATAAAAAAAGTATAAAATAAAAATAGTAACAGAAATATTAAAAATAAATTAATTAAACAAAAAATCTAAACACTAATTAAAATGGCAAAATTAAATTTCGGCGGAACAGAAGAGAATGTAGTTACTCGCGAAGAGTTCCCATTAGCAAAAGCACAGGAAGTATTAAAAAATGAAACGATTGCAGTCATTGGCTATGGTGTTCAAGGTCCTGGACAAGCATTGAACCAAAAAGAAAATGGTATAAATGTTATTATTGGACAAAGAAAAAATTCAAAAAGTTGGGATAAAGCAATTGCAGATGGTTTTGTACCAGGCACTAGCTTATTTGAAATAGAAGAAGCTTTAGAAAAAGGAACTATTATTTGTTATTTATTAAGTGATGCTGCACAAATTGCAATGTGGCCAACCGTTAAAAAACATTTAACCCCAGGCAAAGCCTTGTATTTTTCTCATGGCTTTGGTATTACTTTTAACGAGCAAACTGGTATTGTACCTCCAGCCGATGTGGATGTATTCTTAGTAGCCCCTAAAGGTTCTGGAACTTCTTTAAGAAGAATGTTTTTACAAGGACGTGGCTTAAATTCTAGTTATGCCATCTTCCAAGACGCTACCGGAAAGGCCTGGGACAGGGTTATTTCCCTAGGTATTGCCATTGGTTCGGGTTATTTATTCGAGACCAACTTTAAAAAAGAGGTATTTTCTGATTTAACTGGGGAAAGAGGCACATTAATGGGCGCAATTCAAGGTATCTTTGCAGCCCAATATGAAGTATTGCGTAAAAACGGACATAGCCCTTCTGAGTCATTCAATGAAACAGTGGAAGAATTAACACAATCATTAATGCCACTTGTTGCAGAAAACGGAATGGATTGGATGTATGCCAACTGTTCAACCACTGCACAAAGAGGTGCTTTGGATTGGTGGAAAAAATTCCGCGATGCGACTATGCCAGTATTTACAGATTTATACAACAGTGTTGCTACAGGAAAAGAATCGGCTCGTTCTATTGACTTAAATAGTAAGTCCGATTACCGTGAAAAACTAGAAGTGGAATTAGCTGAATTACACAATAGTGAAATGTGGCAAGCAGGAAAAACTGTAAGAAGTTTAAGACCAGAGAATCAACCAGGTAAATAGTTCTAAAGAATTATTTAGTTAGGATAAAATAGAAAAGTGATTAAGTATGAGTGAAGCAAAGAAAATAAATAAACCTATACTCGATATCGAGGCGGCTGTTAAAAGATTGAAGTCGGTGGTAACACATACCCCGCTTCAGTTGAATGCAAACTTGTCTCGTAAATACGAGTGTAATGTTTATTTTAAAAGAGAAGACTTACAAATTGTACGTTCTTATAAATTAAGAGGCGCGTACAATATGATGAGTCAAATCTCGAAAGACTTGCTATCAAAAGGCGTAGTCTGCGCTAGTGCAGGTAACCATGCGCAAGGGTTTGCTTATAGTTGTAAAAAACTAGGCGTCTGCGGTGTTGTATTTATGCCTATTCCTTCACCTCAACAAAAAGTAAATCAAACAAAAATGTTTGGTGAAGAATTTGTAAAAGTGATTTTAGTGGGCGATACTTTTGATGATACAGCAGTGGCCGCGAAGGCTTATACTTTAGAACACGGAATGACATTCATACCTCCCTTTGATCATGTTTCCATTATTGAAGGACAGGGCACAGTGGGTGTAGAAATTTTAGAAGATATTAAAACATTTACCAAGGACCCCATTGATTATTTATTTGTACCCGTGGGTGGTGGTGGCTTAAGTGCAGGCGTAGGTACTTATTTTAAACAGCATTCTCCAAGTACAAAAATTATAGGATTAGAACCAGAAGGCGCGCCTAGTATGTTCTGGGCATTAAAATCGGGAGAGCCTGTTGAATTAGAAAACATAGATAAGTTTGTTGATGGCGCTTCTGTAAAAAGAGTGGGCGATGTCACTTTTTCTTTTTGCAAGGATGCTTTAGATGATATGCATTTAGTACCGGAAGGAAAAATTTGTACTACTATTTTACAAATGTATAATGAAGAAGCTATTGTAGTGGAACCCGCAGGCGCTATGTCGGTAGCGGCTTTGGACCATTACGCCGATCAAATAAAAGGCAAGACCATTGTATGTATAGTAAGTGGAGGTAATAATGATATTGCACGTATGCAAGAAATTAAAGAACGTTCTTTAGCCTATGAAGGATTAAAGCATTATTTTTTAATTCGCTTTGCACAAAGACCAGGCTCATTGAAAGAATTTGTCAATAAAGTAATGGGCCCTTATGATGATATCACCAGATTTGAATATATAGAAAAAAATAATAAGGAAGCGGGTCCAGCACTATTGGGAATAGAATTAAGAACCAAGGCCGATCATACTACCCTTATTGAGAACATGAAGAAGTATCATATTAATTATGATGAAATAAACAAGGACGATAATATTTACGGCTATTTAATATAGAAAAATAAAAAGGGTTATGCAGGTTTTAAAGTTTGGAGGAAGTTCGGTGGGTAGTGCAGAGGCTATTAATCAAATGTTGTCTATTGTAATTTCACGCATAGAAAAAGAAAAAACAATTGTAGTGGTTTCTGCAATGAGTGGGGTGACGGATGAGTTAATCATACTAGCACAAACAGCGGCTCAAGGGGATGTAGCTTACAAAACCATTATCCAAAACATTCAGCAAAAGCATTTAGATGCTGTTCATGCATTAGTTCCTAATAAAGAACAAAGCGGTATTATAAGTTTGGTGAAGCAACTTATTAATGAGTTAGAAAGCCACTCCGAGAATTTGTTTATGTTGAAGGAATTTTCTTTGCGCTTGCAGGATAAAATTATTAGCTACGGTGAATTATTATCTAGTAAAATTATCTCAGCTATTTTTGAGTCAAAGGGTATTAAGCAAGAGTGGGTTAATTCCAGTGAACTTATTAAAACCAATTCTAATTATTTTAATGCAGTGGTAGACAAGCCACTTACCTATAAAAACATAGCTAGTTATTTTGCAGCTCCTGAAAATGCATTCGATTTATATATAGCGCCTGGTTATGTAGCCTCTGATGCGGAAGGCCATACTACAACGCTTGGAAGAGGCGGTTCCGATTACACAGCTGCCATTTATGCAGCAGCCACCGATGCTATTGTACTTGAAATATGGACCGATGTTAGCGGTATGATGACAGCCGATCCGCGCATGGTTCAAAATGCTAAAGAGATTCCTGAAATTTCTTATCAAGAAGCGATGGAGTTATCGCATTTTGGGGCTAAGGTTATTTATCCTCCTACGATTCAACCGGTGATGCAAAAAAATATACCTGTATGGATAAAAAATACTTTTGATCCTAACCATGCAGGTACTATTATTAAAAATGAATCCTCTTCTGATAAAAATTTTATCAGAGGCATTTCTAGTATCAATGATATATGTTTATTGTGCTTGGAAGGAAGTGGTATGGTAGGTATACCCGGTTTCTCTAAAAGATTATTCGATGCACTTGCTAAAAAGCAAATCAATATTATATTAATCACACAAAGTTCTTCGGAGCATTCTATTTGTGTGGGCGTGAATAGGCAAGATGCGGATTTGGCTAAAATAGCTGTAGATGCAGAATTTGAGCAAGAAATAAATACACATATAGTAGAGCCCTTAATGGTAGAAAAAGAAGTTTCTATTATAGCCTTGGTTGGTGAGCAAATGAAAAGCCATCCTGGGGTAAGTGGAAAAATGTTTGGGGTATTGGGTAGAAATGGTATTAATGTAAGAGCCATTGCACAAGGTTCATCAGAAAAAAATATTTCAGCGGTGGTTGCCACAAAGGATGTACGCAAGGCCATTAACGTACTGCATGAAGAATTTTTTGAAACTACTTATAAGCAGGTGAATGTATATGTGGCGGGCGCGGGCAATGTAGGTAGTAAATTATTAGATCAAATAAAAAAGCAAGTACCTTATTTACAAACAACACTACGTTTACAAATAAATATTGTGGGTATTGCGAATCATCAAACAGTATCGGATGTGTATATGCAATTATTAGGCAAGGCAGTTTCGGTGGTGGCTTGTAATAAAATTGCCTGCTCATCTCCTTATGAGCATTATGCAAAATTAAAGGCATTGGCTAGAGAATTCAATACCTCCTTCTTGTTTGAAACCAATGTGGGAGCGAGTTTACCCATTATTGGTACTTTAAACGATTTAATAAGAAGTGGAGACAATATCAATAGAATTGAAGCAGTTTTATCGGGTACTTTAAATTATGTGTTTAATAATTACGATGGCAGTATACCTTTTTCAAAAATAGTAAGACAGGCGCAGGCAGAAGGTTATACCGAACCCGATCCAAGATTAGATTTAGGGGGCACCGATGTTATGCGTAAAATTATGATACTAGCCAGAGAAGCAGGACATAAAATAGAGATGACAGGTATTACTAATGAGTCTTTTTTACCTGCTAGTTGTTTTAATGGTTCGGTAGAAGATTTTTATACAGAGATGGAAAAACAAGAACCGCATTTTAAAAAAATATATGAAGCAGCAGCTGCTAAAAATTGCAAATTAAAATTTGTAGCAAGTTTTCAAATTAACGCGGATAGAAAAGGAACTGCAAAAGTAGGATTACAACATATTGAACCAAGCTCGGATTTTTATCATTTATATGGTAAGGATAATTTAGTCTTATTTTATTCAATGCGTTATCCTGAACTTCCTTTAGTAGTAAAGGGTGCAGGCGCGGGTGCCGATGTTACAGCTTCGGGGGTATTTGCAGATATCATAAGAGCCGCTAGGGTATAATTTTGTTTACAAAGAATTTATTTTATAAGCCATACTTTTTTCTATGTTCTAGATGTATATAAATAGTATATTTATTGTACAAAATGGTAAATATGAAAAGGATACTATTCTTAGCGGTAATCTTAGTTAATGGTCTACTATTTAGTAGCATATTTAGTGGAAGCGTAATCGCTCAAAAACCGGCGATGAATTCTTTTAAACCCGATCGACAAGCCACTTATTGCAATCCCATCAATTTAGATTACGGCTATTGCCCTATTCCCAATTTTGTACAAAACGGAAAGCACCGCGCAACGGCAGATCCTATCATAGCTGTCTATGATAATAAATATTTTTTATTCAGCACCAACCAATGGGGTTATTGGTGGAGCACCGATATGAAAGATTGGAAATTTATTCCAAGAAAATTTTTAAGACCTTGGAACGATGTCTATGATGAATTATGTGCACCAGCAAGTTTAGTGCTTGGCGATAGTTTATTATTGATAGGTTCTACTTATACAAAACAATTTACTTTATGGTATAGCACCAACCCCACCAAGGACGACTGGCATATTGCGGTAGATAGTTTTCAAGTAGGTGCCTGGGACCCAGGTTTTTTTAAAGACGATGATAACCGCTTATATATTTATCATGGATCGAGTAATTTTTATCCTATCTATGGACAAGAAATAGATCGTAAAACTTTTGCACCTATTGGAGAAAGGCAATCACTTATAAAACTAGTAGATAGCATTCATGGATGGGAGCGTTTTGGAGAACATCAGGACAATACCTTTTTAAAACCCTTTATGGAAGGGGCTTGGATGAATAAACAAAATGGGAAATATTATTTACAATATGGTGCGCCAGGTACTGAATTCAGTGGCTATGGAGATGGTGTCTATGTTAGTGATAAACCACTAGGGCCCTTTGTGTATCAGAAGCATAATCCTTTTTCTTATAAGCCAGGGGGTTTTGCAAGAGGAGCGGGCCATGGTGCTACTTACCAGGATATTTATAATCAGTGGTGGCATATCTCAACTATTGCTATTGGCGTAAAAAATAATTTTGAAAGACGTAATGGAATTTGGCCTGCACAAATAGATGCCGATGGTATTTTATACAGCAATACTTCTTACGGAGATTATCCGCATTATATTCCTAATGCAGGAGCGAATCATGATGTTTCTCAATTTACAGGATGGATGTTACTTAATTATAATAAACCCGTACAAGTATCTTCTACCTTAAGTGCATTTACTGCCAACAATGCAGTGGATGAGAATTTAAAAACCTATTGGTCGGCCACTACGGGTAATGCAGGTGAATACATAATAACCGATTTAGGTAATAAATCTAGTATTGAAGCTATTCAAATAAATTATGGAGATGAGGGTGTAGAATTGATGGGTAAGTCTTTAACTACTTATCATCAGTATCAAATTTTTGCATCTGACGATGCCAAGACCTGGAAATTAATTATTGATAAGTCTAAAAATAAAACCGATGTACCGCATGATTATGTAGTGCTACCAAAACCTATTCAGGCCCGTTATATTAAAATGGTAAATATTCACATGCCTACGGGTAAGTTTGCTATTAGTGGACTTCGTGTATTTGGAAAAGGCAATGGGGCTAATCCTGGTAGTGTACAAAACTTTGTACCACTTAGAGGTGATAGCGAAAGAAGAAATGCTTGGTTAAAATGGGCTGTAAACCCTAATGCTACTGGCTATCATATTTATTTTGGGAATGACCCTAATAAATTATACAATAGTGTAATGGTCTATGGTGTAAGTGAATATTATTTGAACGCTTTAGAAAAAAATGATGCTTATTATTTTCAAATAGAAGCCTTCAATGAAAATGGAATTGGGCCAAGGTCGCCGGTAATGAAGGCCGATTAATTTTATTTATAATTTTAATATAATTTAAAGTAAACTAACTAAAAAAGCCCTTCGAAATATCGAGGGGCTTTTTTTATAAGAAATTAAATTATTATTTCTTAATTACTAATTTATCAGTAGTTCTTCTAACTTTTTTAGCGTTCACTAAATAATCATTAGCAGCGTCACGGAAACCTAAGGTTAAAGCTACAGCGCTATGTAGGCCTAATGCTTTTAATCCTAAAATTTCATCTACTGCATCTGGTGCAAAACCTTCCATAGGCGTAGCATCTACTTCCTCAGCCGCCGCAGCAACTAAACTAAAACCTAATGCAAGGTAGGCTTGCTTATCTGCCCATACTCTTGCTTGTTCAGGTGTCTTGTTTTTGAATGAACCACTAATGGCAGCAGAAAAATCTTTTAATGTATCTACTGCTACACCTCTTTGGTCAGCAATTTCTTGCATGTATTCAGCGATTTCTTTTTCAGATATAGTATTCCAAGCTGCAAAAACAATAACCACCGATCCGTCCACCACTTGTGATTGATTATAAAATGCAGGTTGTAATTTTTTTCTTGTCTCTTCATCTTCTACTACAATAATAGAATAAGGCGTTAACCCAAAACCGCTAGGTGCTAAGCGCGTTGCTTCAATAATGGTTTCTAATTTTTCAGCAGGAACCTTAGTTCCGTTCATTTTCTTAACAGCGTAGCGCCATTGTAATGCATCTAATAATTTCATCGTATTTATATATTTCGTTGTTTAAACATCAAAACTAGGCATTTCTTGACTAATTTCAAATTAATTCTTTGTGAATCAACTTATTATGATAACAATCATTCTTCTAAAAGGTTCAGAATCAAGCCTATAATAGTAGGTATAATTTTATTGCCTTAACTTTAAGCTATTCAAAAACCTGTATTTTTTACTTTTGAACTGAACAATGCTATATCAAAAAACCATAAGACAAATTTTAGCGGTAGTCATGCTACTGGTCTTTGCATTTAGCATTACCTCACAAAAGACCATACATGATTTAGTAGCCAAGCATAGCGATAAGGTAAAATGTGATGTACATAAAAACCTACCTATTGAACAAGTTGAAAATTCAAGCATTCATTGTTCTCATGATAATTTAGTAGCTACTTCTCCCTTTGTAGAATTTAATTTCACCATTACATTAGAGCAACCCGTTTTAAATATTGCTACTAATACACAGTTACTTAATTTTTATTTCTATAATAATAATTATTCTTTAGACTCTCGCGGTCCCCCTGCTATTATTTGTTAGATAACTAATTGACTTATGTTTAAGTTAATTACTTATGCATCAAACTATTTTCGAATAGTAGATGTAAATTTTCTTTGAATAACAAATAATAATAGTCATGAAAAGATATTTATATACTGTACTCTTAATGAGTATAGGATTGGTTTTTACAAGCGCTACAATGGCGCAACAATTTACTTTAACAGGAAAAGTTTTTGATAAAGCCACCGGTAAAATCTTAGCAGGTGCAAGCATTTATCTTCCTGAAATAAAGAAAGGGGCCATCGCCAATAAAGAGGGTGTCTTCATAATCAATATAGAAAAAGGTTCGCATGTATTGGAGATTAGTTATGTGGGCTATGCCACAGATGTAGAAAACATCAAGCTGCAAAATAATCTAGAGCAAAATTTTTATTTAAATAGTTCTGTATTAGAGGGAGGCAATGTGATTGTTACTAGTTTTTTAAGAGCTACTTCTACAAGACGCACACCCACACCAGTGACCATTATTAAAAAGGAGGAATTATTTAGAGGGGTATCCACTAATTTAATTGATGCCTTATCTAAAGTGCCGGGGGTTTCACAAATTTCAACAGGTCCCGCTATCTCAAAACCTATTATTCGTGGCTTGGGTTACAACCGTGTGGTAGTGATGAACGATGGTATTAGACAAGAGGGGCAACAATGGGGTGATGAGCATGGTATTGAAGTTGATGAATACAATGTGAGCCGAACAGAAGTATTGAAAGTGCCTGCATCCTTGATTTACGGGTCGGACGCCTTAGCGGGTGTGATTAATATTATATCGAATGTGCCAGTGAGTGAAGGGGTAATTAAAGGAAATGTTTTTTCTAATTATCAAAGTAATAATCGTTTGATGGGTAGTCACTTCGACCTTGCAGGTAATAATAAAGGTTTTATATGGGGTATTAATTATAGTGCAAAGAACGCAGGCGATTATAAAAATAAATACGATGGCAATGTTTTTAATTCCAGATTTTTAGAACGCAACGGCGGTGGCTATATTGGTATTGAAAAAAACTGGGGCTATTCACAATTATCGTTCAGTAATTTTTACCAACACCTAGGTATAGTAGAAGGCGACCGTGCTTCTGATGGACGCTTTATTATGATGAAAGATATTGGGGGCATTGCAGAAGAAATGATTGTAGATGCTGCAGAGGAAAAAAGATTTACACCTCGAGCGCCCATGCAAAAAATTCAGCATACAAAATACACATTGGATAATAATATTAAAATTGGTAATGATAGATTAAAAGCCACTTTTGGTTTACAACAAAACCAAAGAATGGAATTTGGCAATGTATTAGACCTAGATGAAAAAGAATTATTTTTTGATTTAAAAACATTCAACTACGCAGTACAATATTTACAAGCAGAAAAAAATAATTGGAAAAATACTTTTGGAGTGAATGGGATGCGTCAAACTAATACCAATAGAGGGGAGGAAGCCTTGGTGCCAGACTATACAAGTTTTGATATTGGTGCATTTTTTTATACTCAAAAAAGAACAGACCAAACCAGTTGGGCCGGAGGTTTGAGGTATGATCAAAAGTTTATGAACTATTTCAACC
>JAJTDP010000016.1 GCA_021300455.1 Sediminibacterium sp.
CACTTCTTTTAAAACTGTTTTGATATCTGCATTACTCACTAAGTCGCTTAATAAGCCAATAAAAGAGTTTAGCTCATCTACAGTACCATATGATTCAATACGAATATGACTTTTAGGAACACGAGTGCCTCCTATTAATGAGGTACTACCTAAATCACCTGCTTTTGTATAAATTTTCATAATGCTTCTATTAACCCAGCTTTAAAAATCTCTAAAAGACTCCTGGGGTTTTGTTACTAACAAAACTAATAAAATAAAGTTCAAATAGGAATACTAGAAATGAGAAACATTCTTATTCAAGGTATCGGTTTCCACAAGACCGTCTCTTAAACGCACTACTCTATGTGCATAATGAGCAATATCTTCCTCGTGGGTTACCAATATGACCGTATTACCTGAAGAATGTATTTTTCCAAATAGCTCCATGACTTCCACTGAAGTTTTAGAGTCTAGGTTTCCAGTGGGTTCATCCGCTAATAAAATAGAAGGGTTATTGACCAAGGCACGTGCAATCGCTACACGTTGAATTTGACCTCCACTTAATTCATTGGATTTATGATGACTTCTTTCTGCCAAGCCCACTTTTTCAAGTGCCACCATGGCTCTATCTAATCTATCTTTTTTTGAGATACCTGCATATACTAAAGGAAGTGCTACGTTCTCAGCAGCTGATAAACGAGGTAATAAATTAAATTGTTGGAATACGAAACCAATTTCCACATTTCTAATACCTGCCAATTCATCATCGGTCATTTTACTTACATCATGTCCATTCAAATTATACATACCGTTTGTAGGAGAATCTAAACAACCTAGAATATTCATAAGCGTACTTTTACCACTACCCGATGGGCCCATCAAGGCTACATATTCATTTTTAAGAATATCAAGGTTAATGCCCTTTAAAACTGGTATGGCTTGACCCGCCATGAAATAACTTTTTTCAAGCTCTCTTAATTCAATAACTGATGACATACTATATTATTTACTTATTACTTTAGGTACTTTAAAGAATATTCCATCTGTAGCTGGCGCATTTTGCAAGGCTTCGGCTCTTGAAATAGAACCCTTCACCTCATCTTCACGCAGCACATTTTTAGCATCGCCCATATGCATTAAAGGGGCAATACCTGTGGTGTCTAATTCATTTAGCTTTTCAACAAATCCTACTAAATCCTGCATATCGGCCACTAATTTGTCCATTTTTTCAGGCGCTACATTCAATCTAGATAAATGGGCTAAGTGGCTAACTAATTTACTATCAACTTGCATAATACAAATGTAGTTCAAAGCCCCCTACCTACAAGGCGCAATTGTTAAAAGGTCAAATGACGCAACCAGTGGCAAAAAAAATACCCGAAAATGGAAAGTTTTTTTGAAAATAGTTGCATAACTAACTAATTTTACAAAAATGCTTTATATATGCAACGTTCAATCAAAAAAGTAGCCGTTTTAGGAAGTGGAGTAATGGGATCACGTATAGCTTGTCATTTTGCAGGCGTGGGTGTAGAAGTATTATTATTAGATATCTTGAATCCGGGTTCGGAAGAAAGCAAAAATGCTAAAGAAAGAAATAAACTAGTAGATGGTTCTTTACAAGCTGCTATTAAGTCAAACCCCTCTCCTTTATACTTACAAAAATTTGCTTCTAATATTAGCACTGGAAATTTCACCGACGATATGGCTAAAATTGCAAACGTTGATTGGATTATTGAAGTAGTAGTAGAAAGACTAGATATTAAAAAACTTATTTACGATCAAGTAGAGCAATTTAGAAAGCCGGGCACATTAGTAAGTTCCAATACTTCTGGTATTCCTATTCATTTAATGGCAGAGGGACGCAGTGAAGATTTTCAAAAGCATTTTTGTGGAACGCACTTTTTTAATCCTCCTCGCTATTTAAGATTACTTGAAATTATACCTACCGCTAAAACCGATCCTGCCATTATTGATTTTCATATGCATTATGGAGATGTGTTTTTAGGAAAAACTACAGTGTTATGTAAAGACACACCAGCTTTTATAGCCAATAGGGTTGGGGTTTTCAGCATGATGAGCGTTTTGCATATCATGGAAAAATTAGAATTAAGTATTGATGAAATAGAAGCTATTACAGGGCCTTTAATGGGTCGTCCTAAGTCGGCCACATTTAGAACCGCCGATGTAGTGGGTATTGATACTTTAGTTAAAGTAGCTGCAGGGGTAGCAGCTAATTGCCCTAACGACGAAGCCAAAGATATTTTTAATTTACCTCCTTGGTTAGAAAAAATGGTGGCGCAAAATTGGTTAGGAGATAAAACAGGTCAAGGATTTTTTAAGAAAATTAAAACCGCTACTTCAAAAGAAATATTAACACTGAATTTAAAAACTTTTGAATACGAGCCACGTGTGAAAACTAAAATGGCATCTATTGGTGCTGCTAAAGCCATTGAAAGTTTGCCTGCAAGAATAAAATCTTTATACCAAGCAAAAGATAAAGTGGGTGAATTTGTAAGACAGTTTCACTTTGCTTTATTTTCTTATGTGAGTCATAGAATTCCAGAAATTAGTGATGAATTATACCGTGTGGACGACGCCTTAAAGGCAGGTTTCGGTTGGGAGATTGGCGCTTTTGAAACCTGGGATGCACTTGATATTGCAACGGTTATTACCGATATGAAGGCAGGCGGATACGCAGTGGCAGCTTGGGTGGAGAAGATGTCGCAAAAAGGATTAAGCTTCTATAAAGTACAGGATGGCAAACGTTATTATTATGATGTAGCCACAGAAGCGTATAAATTAATACCAGGCGCCGATTCATTTATTATCTTATCTGACTTCCAAGAAAAAACCATTTGGAAAAACAGTGCTTGTCATTTAGTAGATATTGGAGATGGTGTTGCAGGTTTTAGTTGGAATACCAAAATGAATAGCATTGGAGGAGAGGTTTTAGAAGGTTTAAATAAATCTATTGCCCTTGCTGAAGAAAAATATAATGGACTCGTTATTGCCAACGATGGTAATTTATTTAGTGCAGGTGCGAATGTGGGAATGATATTTATGTTAGCCATTGAACAAGACTATGAGGAATTAGACATGGCCATTCGTACTTTTCAAAATACAATGATGCGTGTTCGTTATTCTTCTATTCCTGTAGTGATTGCTCCTCATGGTCTTTGCTTAGGTGGTGGCTGTGAAATGAATTTACATGCCGATAGTATTTGTGCTGCAGCAGAAACCTATGTAGGACTTGTTGAATTAGGTATTGGTGTTATTCCTGGTGGAGGCGGAACGAAAGAATTTGTTTTACGTGCTTCTGATGAAATGCATGTAGACGAACCAGAAACTATTACGCTTAACAAAAGGTTTATGAATATTGCTACTGCCAAGGTAGCTACTTCTGCAAGTGAAGCCATGGATATGGGCATTTTAAGAAAAGGGCAAGACTTTATTGTACTGAATCAATCACGCCGTATTGCGAATGCAAAGGAACAAGCACTTCAATTATTTAAAGCAGGCTATACACAACCACAACAAAGAAAAGATATTAAAGTACTTGGAAAAGCAGGCCTAGGTGCACTTTACGCAGGTATTAATGGTATGTGGAGAGCAGGTTATGCAACTGATCACGATGCATTAGTGGCTAAAAAATTAGCCTATGTAATGTGTGGCGGCGATTTAAGTGAGCCTACTTTAGTGAATGAGCAGTATTTACTTGATTTAGAAAGAGAAGCCTTCTTAAGTTTATGTGGTCAGAAAAAAACTTTGGAAAGAATACAATCGGTAATTACTTCAGGAAGACCAATAAGAAATTAGTAACTGATTTAATTAGTTTTAGCTCAATTAATTTTGGTACAATATTTTAGATTGAAATATTATTACTACTATTAATTTTTACATTATTTTATTAAATCAATAATGGCTTCTTCCACATTGGGGTAATCAAATATAAAACCTGCGTCTTGTATTTTTTGCGCACTCACTTTCGCGCTTTTCAATACCTCTATACTCATCTCTCCTAGTATTATTTTAAGTAAAAAGCCAGGTACAAAAGATGGAAAATAAATAGGGTAAGTATTTTTAGCAATCGTGATTACTAATTTTTTATTCGTCACGGGATTCGGTGCTACTGCATTGTACACTCCTTGCACAGCAGGGGTTTCAATAGCATATTGAATCATTTTACATAAGTCTGCTTGGTGAATCCAACTAACTATTTGTTTACCATTACCTAGTATTGCAGCCAAAGCAAATTTAGCAGGCTTTAAAAATTCAGCAAGCGCTCCACCCTTTTTATTAAATACAATACCTATTCTTAATGTTACTAGTCGAATACCCATGCTTGCAACAGCAGCTGTACTTTGCTCCCATAACTGACAGGTATTGCCTAAATAAGAATTATCAGGGGCATCGGTTTCCACAAAACCATGTTCCAAACTAGCGGCCGTATCTGGACCATACCAACCAATGGCAGAAGCTGCAATGAATGTTTTTACTTGATGTTTATTTTCACTTAATGTTTTTACTAATAAATTACCCGACTGCACTCTACTATCTACAATGGCTTGTTTTCTTTTTTCTGACCATCTTTTATCTGCCACGCCTTCTCCTGCTAAATGCACAATAATATTTGCTTTGGCTAAAGCCTCCAAGTCAATTTCTGCTTTCTCAATATCCCATTTTGCATAAGACAAATGAAGTCTGCTAGACCTTTTAGGGCTTCTAGATAATATAATTACCTCATAGCCATTCGTAATAAACTGCTTTGCCAATGCCTGGCCAATCATGCCCGTTCCCCCTGTAATTAATACTGTTTGCATAGTATAAAAGTACAACAAAAAACCCCACCTTTTAAGGGGTGGGGTTACAACTAAAATCAACTGTACACAAAAAACAAGTTTAATCTGGTTTTTTACCGTCTAAAAAAGTATTAATGGTAGAGATTTGTGTTTGGTTATTCTCATCTTTTTCTACTGTATACTTACTGTAATAGTTTTCTACAGAGGCCATAGTATTGCCAAACAAATCTAAATTTCTTCTTACATAAGCAGGCACTGCATCAAATTCATTATTTGGATCGGATGCATTGTTGATATTGAAAGATAAGTTTCTTAATTTCTGAATACGCTCAGCTACTTTTCTTCTTTGCTCTTCTGCATCATCCATTGGCATATCTAAAGAAGAAGGATGTTTCTTTGCATTATTTTGATTTGAATTAAAAGAAGACTCCTCTCTCATCACTAGTTGCATAGTAGGTTCTTCTTCCATTCTAAAGGAGCTTTCGTATACAGGCTCTTGTACTGGAGCTGCTTGCATGGTAATCTCAGCTACTTCTACTATTTCTTCCTCTATTTCCTCTTCAACTATCTCTGGTGTTACTTGCTCTACCATAGTTTCCTCTACTAATTCTTCTTCAACTATTTCTTGCATCGTAACCGCTAAATCATCTTGCATAACCATTTCTTCCATTTCTTCCATCTCTTCCATTTCCTCCATTTCTTCTTCCATTTCTTCGAACTCTTCCATCTCTTCTATAACAGGCATTTCCTCCAGCTCTTCTAATGAAGGCTCTTCTTCAGTATGCTCTGCATAAATATTAGTAGGCTTCGTTAATATGAAATGAGTTGTTTCAGCTACTGGCGCAGCTAATTCATTCACTACTAGTTCCTCTTCTTCATCTTCTCCCTCATACACATCATTGATTTCAAAAACAATAGGTTGACTTACCATTTCTTCCATCACTTCACTTGCAGCAATGCTTATTTGTGCATCTATTTCAGCCTCATATTCTTTTTCTGAAATTTCATCAACTTCATACATACTCATTACCTCTTCAACTTCTTCCTCTATTAATGAAGCTAATTCCTCAATGGACTCTACCGCTTCTTCTCCTAATGTAAAATTACTGTCAGCAATTGTTGGCTCTTCTGTTCTAGGCTCTTCTGTTGGAGTCTCGGCTACCACTTCAGGGGCAGTCATTAAATTATTTGTATCATTAGCTGTCTCTTCAGAAAGCAATGTCATTACAATTTTTTCTTCAACAGGAGCCTCAGCTTTTTTTGGTGTTTGCTTTTGGAATGGATCTTTGTGCTCAAAACCAGTTGCAATAAGGGTAATACCTAATTTTTGACCTAGTGTTGCATCGTAGCCCATACCCATAATTACATCAGAATTTTCTCCTGTACGCTCGCGTAAGTAATTATTAATAGTTTCTAATTCATCCATAGAACACTCATAATCTCCTTCTGCACTATTAATATTTAATAAGATCCATTTTGCACCTCTAATATCATTGTCATTCAATAATGGAGAATTCAATGCTTCTTCAATCGCTCTTTGCGCTCTGTTCTCTCCCTCTACTTCTGCTTTTCCTAAAATAGCGACACCGCCATTTTTCATCACTGTACATACATCCGCGAAATCTACAATAATATGACCACGGCTATTAATTACATCTGTAATACATTTTGCTGCAGTAGCTAAAACGTTATCAGCCTTGGTGAAAGCTTCTTTCATTTTTAAATTACCGTATTGAACACGTAATTTATCATTAGAGATTACTAATAAAGTATCTACTAATGGTTTTAATTGCTTAATACCCTCTTCTGCTTGTGCTTGTCTGCGAGGTCCTTCAAATCCGAAAGGAGTTGTTACGATACCCACTGTTAATATGCCTAAATCTTTACAAATTTTTGCAATAATAGGAGCGCCACCTGTTCCAGTTCCACCGCCCATACCCACTGTAATAAATGCCATACGGGTATTGACTTCTAATATTTTTCTAATCTCCTCTAAAGATTCTTCTGTTGCTAACTTTCCTACTGAAGGATCGGCACCTGCCCCTAAACCTTGTGTCAAATGTGGCCCTAATTGAATTTTATTTGGCACTGTACTTTGCTCAATCGCTTTAGAATCGGTGTTGCAGATAATGAAATCAACGCCTTCAATATTCTGATTAAACATAAAGTTGACAGCATTGCTTCCACCGCCGCCTACGCCGAGGACCTTGATAATGGATGATTTTTGCTTTGGCAAGTCAAATTGAATCATTTTTTTGTGTTTAGATGGGTTAGTTAGATGGTTAGTTCTTAGTTAGATGCTTCGTTCTTAGTTAGTTATATCGAAATTACCGTTTTTAGATTTTAATCAATTGGTTATTTATAACCATAATGTGGGTAAATATTATGGCAATAATTTGTCATCTTCCTCACTGAATATTTCAATAAGATTGTTCTTGAAACGATCCCAGAATTTGCTCTTTCTTTTCTCAATTTGTTCTGGCGTTAAAGTAGTGGCAACTGGCTTCGGTTCTACTCTTTGGCTTGTTAAACCATTAGCAGTTCCTGTATTATTTACAGTTAAAGACTTAGGCACTTCTACCTTCTTAAAGGTCTCTGTAAATACTTTATAATTCTGTTCGTAATCGTTATATCCTTTTAAGATTAAACCAATACATGTTGAATACATTGGTTTTTTTAATTCTTCAATATGATTAGGCGCTAAATGCTCGTTTGGTAAACCAATTCTTGCATTCAAACCAGTAATATATTCAGTTAATTGAATTAAATGTTTCAATTGAGAACCACCTCCTGTTAAAATAACACCACCATTTAACATGCGGCTATCCATACCCACTTGCTTTAAATGATAAGTAACAAAATCAAGTATCTCACTCATTCTTGCTTGAATAATTCCTGCTAAACTTTTAACACTTATTTCTTTGGCAGGCATTCCTTTCAAACCTGGGATAGTTACATAGGCATTGGCTTTCGCTTCATCTGTTAAAGCACTACCAAACTGAACCTTCATCGCTTCTGCTTGACTTTTCAATACGCCCAATCCCATTCTAATATCATTGGTAATATTTTCACCACCGAAAGGAATCACAGCTGTATGCTTTAATACACCTTCGTAAAATACGGCAAGGTCACTGGTTCCACCGCCAATATCTAAAATAGCCACACCTGCTTCCATATCTACATCACTCATTACTGCACTTGCAGAAGCTAAAGGTTGTAAGACTAAATCTTTGGTGATTAAACCACTTCTTTCAACAGAACGATTAATATTTCTAATGGCGTTTCTATCTCCAGTTAAGATTAAAAAGTTAGCACCCACTTTCACACCATTCACCCCCACTGGGTCTTTAATGTTTTGGTTGTTGTCAACATGGAATTCTTGTGGAATCACATCTATGATTTGATCTCCTGCAGGAATAAATGTTTTTCTTTGATTATTGATGAGTTGCTCAATCTCCCAAGCTTGGATTTCATTTTCAGCATCTTGACGCACTTGATCTCCTCTTGTTTGTAAACTTTTGATATGATGACCTGCAATACCCACGTATACTTCATTGATTTCTAAATCGGGATTGCTTAAATGGCAGTTTTGTAGCGCTTGTTGAATGGCTTTAATGGTTTGGTCGATATTCAATACTTGACCATGTTGAACACCATTACTGTTGGCACGTCCAAATCCTAGGATTTCTAACTTACCGAACTCATTCTTTCTTCCTGCGATGGCAGCGATTTTTGTGGTTCCAATATCAAGACCTACGATAATGGGTGATTCGTGCTGACTCATTTTGTTGTTTTTTAGTTGTTAGTTGTGGAAGCCTTCTTTTGAGGCATTAACGCCTTGGCAGACGGCTTCATTTTTATTAACGATTTTGATTTCGATTTATTGTTTGTTTTACTACTTGTTTTAGCCAGATTTTTAGACCCTTTTTTAGTAGCCTGTTTTACAGCTGTTTTAGAGGGGACTTTGACCGCTGTTTTAGAGGGCTGTTTAGTCGAAGTTTTTACACTAGCAGCTGTAGCTATTTTTGGGCTAGTAACCGGTACTATTTTGGGAGCAGTTGTATCTAGTTTCACCTCTACAGCCATTGTCGAATCCATGGTAGGTAAATCATTTGCAGAAAATTGAATAGGTTGCATACCTTTTTTAAGCGCTACAATTTGATTATCAAAACGACAATCAATTACCTGATAAGCGTTCAAGCCACTTTGCACCCAAACTTTTTTATAAAAAGTATAGAGTCTGTTTAATTTATCTTCTATATTTTCTATCGAACCAATTAAAACCAGATGATCTCCAACGGTTGGTACTAATTCAAAATCGCCATTGCTAGCAATATTTACCTGTGCGGTTTGTGCCGTAAAAAACGAATCGTTTTGTACAGCCTTGGTAAAATGCAAGATATCATTTAAGAGTAAACTATCTGGTTTGGATAACTTTTGTTGATCAGTGGGAAAATTGGTAAATACTGGCAAACGCAGTACAGTAAGCTGTTTTAGAGGAAGCTGCAAACCTTCTTTATCAATATAAAAGGAATTACCTGAAGCTGTAAATATGCGTGCAATAGGAATACGCTGTTCTATTTTAACTTGTAAAACCTGTGCATTATCTAAGAATAATTCAACATGTTTTACCCAACGTATGGTTTCTAAATACTTTTCTAATGCACTTAAATTCAGCTTACCAATAGCTTGACCTTCTTTCACACCTTGCTCATGAATGATTTGTAAAATTTCTTTCTCGTCTATAAATAAGGCAGCCGTATTTTCACCCACTAATTCAATTTGAATAGAGTTGCATTTCTTTTCTTCCTTGGCTTTCCAGGCTATTACAAATAATACAATAAGTGCAGCGCCTACTATACTCCAAAGAACTCTAACTAATATGGTTTGCCAGTGCTTCATTTATTTTTTTGTAAGAATTTCTTGAACTTTTAAAATACAGGTATCAATATCACCGGCTCCTGCCATTACAATAAGCTTGGCTTCCGTGCTAGCCGCCCAATCAAATAATTCTTCTTTAGACATTATTTTTTTATGACTCAATTTCATTTTATCTAATAACATCTCACTACTCACTCCTTCCATAGGAAGTTCACGCGCGGGATAAATAGGTAGTAAGATGACTTCATCTGCCTTATCAAGGGTTTCTACAAATCCATCACACTGGTCCTTCGTTCTACTATATAAATGCGGTTGAAATACTAGTACCATCTTTTCATTAGGATATAAACTGCGCACACCACTTATCAAAGCATTTAATTCTTCAGGATGATGCGCGTAATCGTCAATCAACACTTTATTTGCTGTCTTCACCTTGTATTCAAATCTTCTTTTCACACCAGCAAAACTGGCTACTGCTTCTTTAATTTTTACTTCATCAATTGCTAAGTTTAATGCAATAGCAATGGCAGCGCTTACATTTTCAACATTATGCAAGCCTCCCATATTTAGTATAATGTCCTTACAAATACCAGCAGGATGTACTAAATCAAAATGATAAGAGCCGTCTACTACTTTTAAATTGATAGTATGATAAGTGGCTTCATTATGATTATACCCATAAGAAAGTACTTTCTTATTACTTGTATTGGTATTAAATTCAGTTCCCCACTTTTGTATCAGCACACCACCTGGTTTAATTTTATCAGAAAATTCACCAAAGGCTTTTACTACTTCTTCAGCTGTACCATAAATATCTAAATGATCTGGGTCTACTGCAGTAATGACAGCAATATTGGGTGCTAATTTTAAAAAGCTACGATCGTATTCATCGGCTTCTACCACCACTACATTTTTTTCATGGCTCCAAAAATTAGTTCCATAATTAGTAGCAATGCCCCCTAAAAATGCATTACATCCATAACCTGTATGACGAAGTATATGCGCTGTCATAGAAGTAGTGGTAGTTTTACCATGGGTACCTGCAATCGCAATAGTGAAAGCATTCTCCGTAATCCACTGAAGTACATCACTTCTTTTCACCACCAAGTATTTATTATCTCTAAAATAATTTAATTCGCCATGCTCTGCAGGTATAGCAGGTGTGTATACAATTACTGTTGCCGCTTTATCAATCTTAGTTAGATCGTCTTCAAAATGAATTTGAATACCCTCTTCTATTAATGCATCGGTTAATAAAGTAGGTGTTTTATCGTATCCACTCACTACTACGCCTTGTGTATGAAAATACCTTGCCAAAGCACTCATGCCTATGCCGCCAATACCAATAAAATAAATGTTCTTACAATTTGTTAACGGATTCATTTTCAACTATTCATTTATTTGTTTCAAAATTTCTTTGGCTATTATTTCATCTGCATTGCTAAATGCAAAGGCCTTTATATTATTTTGCATGGCTTGCATCTGCTGTTCATTTTCTAATAATTGTAAAACGCTTGGAATTAAATCTTTATCCACTTCTATATCTTTCACTATCGCCGCTGCATTATTATTGACAAGGGTCATGGCATTATAAGTTTGATGATCTTCTGCTGCAAGCGGATAAGGCACAAAAACAGCAGGCTTGCCTGTTATACAAATTTCTGAAACGGCCATGGCACCAGACCTGCTAATAACAATATCAGCAGCAGCATAGGCAGCGCTCATATTATCAATAAAGGAATGCACAAATACATTTTCATAACTATGGGCCGAGTGGGCATATACTTCGGCATTAGGTTTACCTGTTTGCCAAATTAATTGAATATCTTTTTCAAAGAAAGAAACTAAATTGGCTTGAATGGCTTTGTTAATAGAACTCGCGCCTAAACTTCCTCCAATAATTAATATAGTTTTCTTAGTCGCCTCTAGATTAAATACCTGCAAAGCAGTTTGCTTGGTATATGTATGATTGATTATATTTTTTCTAATGGGGTTGCCTGTTACTAGAATTTTCGCTGCAGGAAAAAAAGATTCCATACCCAATGTGCCCGTGAATATTTTTATAGCATTTTTAGAAAGCCAAGCATTAGCCTTACCTGCAAAGGCATTGGACTCATGTATATAAGTAGGTATATTTTTTGTTTGTGCATATTTTAAAACAGGAAAACTAGAATAGCCCCCTACTCCAAATACGGCATTGGGCTTAAAAGATTTAAAAATACTACTCACTTGAAAAAAGCTTTTCAAAAGCTTCCAAGGAAGTGCAATATTTTTGAACAACTGAGACCTATTAAAGCCTGCAATGGTAATGCCTTGAATCTCGAATCCTGCTTGGGGTACTTTTTCCATTTCCATTTTTCCCAAAGCACCCACAAATAAGATAACAGCATCTGGCGCTAAAGCTTTGATAGCTTGAGCTACTGCAATGGCTGGAAAGATATGACCTCCCGTGCCACCACCTGCAATGATGATGCGTAATGTATTATGCTTTTGCTTCAATGACATTATTTTCTGTGTCTATTTCGTTGTTTTCTTCCGGTATTTCAATTTCTGTTTCTATAGGTGCCTTACCTTCCATTTGCTCTACGTTTCTAGCTACACTTAATATAAGTCCTATAGAACAACAAGTAAAGATGAAAGAACTTCCTCCCATACTTACTAATGGCAATGTCACACCCGTAACAGGTACAAGGTTTACATTCACTGCCATATTTGCAATAGCTTGAATGATTAATGTAAAACTTAATCCCAGTGCAAGAAAGGCACCAAAGGCATAGGGACATCTTCTAAATATTCTGATACATCTAAATAAGAAAACGAGGTAAATGAAAATAATAAAGACGCCGCCTAGTAATCCGTATTCTTCAATAATGACTGCGTAAATAAAATCGTTATAAGCTTGTGGTAGAAAATTTCTTTGTCTACTATTGCCGGGACCTAATCCCATAAAAATACCACCATTAGCAATGGCAATTTTTGCTTGCTGAACTTGATAAGGCACATCATTATCCTTGGCATACATAAAGTCTTGCACTCTACTTACCCAAGTACCAACACGACCATAACTTTTCATTTTTTCTGCTACCACAGGGCCTCCTTCCACCGATTTACTGGAATGCGTGGCCATGGCCACACCAACAATAATAACTAGTGGTATCATCGCCACTAGAATGGTTAATAAAATATGCTTAATACTTACTCTACCAATAAACATAAGTAATAATGAAGTAGCTCCTGTTAAAAGTGCATTGGATAAATTCGCCGGCATAATTAATGCACAAATAATAATGACAGGAGTGATAACAGGTAAAAATCCGTTTTTGAAGTCTTTGATAACTTCCTGTTTCTTACTTAACATCTTAGACAAATACATAAATAAAGCCAGCTTGGCTAAATCACTTGTCTGAATGGTCATATTAATAATGGGTAATTTGATCCACCTACTACCTTCATTTATTTTTGCACCAAAAAATAATGTATATATTAATAAAGGAATAGACAACATAAATAAAATGGTGGCTATTTTTGAAAAGACTGTATAGTTTACGCGGTGTAACCCGAATATAGCCAGTAAACCTACTAAAGTAAATATGACTTGTTTAAATAAATACACACTTGTATTTCCACGATACATTTTATAAGCCAATGAACCAGTAGCACTATATACTACCAATATAGAAATAAGCGATAATACAATGACTAACCCCCATATGTATTTATCACCCCTCGTTCTTTGGTCTAAATGTTCTTTCATGCCACCAATAGTGGGCATTTGTGAAAATAATTTATCTGTAGTATCGTTAAACATAAATAAAATTCTTTTACAGAAATTATAGCTCTTTTACAGACTCTTTAAATTGACGACCTCTGTCCTCATAGTTTTTAAATAAATCAAAACTTGCACAAGCAGGGCTCATTAATACTAAATCGCCTTTTTCAGCTAATTTGAAAGAAGCGTTAACTGCTTTTTTAGCAGTATCTACTTCCACAATAGTGCTTACTTTATCTTTAAAAAATTCAATTATTTTTTTATTGTCGGTACCCATACAAACAATAGCCTTTACTTTCTCTTTTACTAAATCAGCTATTAATTCATAATCGTTTCCTTTGTCAACACCGCCTAAAATTAAAACAGTGTTTTTTTGCATGCTCTCTAAAGCATACCAAGTACTGTTTACATTGGTGGCCTTGCTATCATTAATGAAATCAACACCTCTAACAGTAGCAACAAATTCCATCCTATGCTCTAGGCTGTGGAAATTACTTACTGCTTCGCGAATTTTTTCTTTTCTGATACCTAAGGTAGTAGCCGCAATGCTTGCAGCCATCGTATTATAAGCATTATGCTTTCCTTTTAAGGCAAAATCATAAATACTCATTGTTACGCGTTCTTCTTGGATTTTTAACATCATTTGATCGTTCTTGATGTAGCCTCCTTTTTTTACTTCTTGTTTCATAGAAAATGGTAGTGGGTTAGTATTGATGGTTAGTAGTTCTAGATGTTTTACGATGGTTTCATCATCTATGCAATAGATGAAATAATCTTCTGCAGTTTGATTCTCTATAATTCTAAACTTGCTTTTAATATAGTTATCGAATTGATGATCATACCTGTCTAAATGATCTTCTGTAATATTTAATAAAATGGCAATCTCAGGCTTAAAAAATTGAATGTCGTCTAGTTGAAAAGAGCTCACTTCAATAATATATAAAGCTTTAGGTGCTTGCGCTATTTGTCTTGCAAACGAATAACCAATATTGCCGACCATGGCTACATCTTCATTCACTAGCTTACAGATATGATATAATAAAGACGTTGTAGTAGTTTTTCCATTACTTCCAGTGATAGCAGCAATTTTGCTATTACCCTTATATCTATAGCCAAATTCAATTTCACTAATCACGGGTATGCCTTTGGCTCTGATGGCTTTCACCATTTCACTTTTTTCTGGAATACCCGGACTTTTCATTACTTCATCCGCCGCTAATATTCTTTCAGCATTATGTGTACCCGATTCAAAATCGATACTAGCTTCTTCTAATTCTTTTTGAAAATTAGCCTTGATAGCGCCGCCATCAGATACAAATACTTCATAGCCTTTTTGTTTGGCTAATAAAGCAGTACCTACTCCGCTTTCACCTGCACCTAATATGACTAATTTTTTTGCCAAGGGTTTATCTTGTTTTCAAGGTTAATATAGAAGCCACGACTAGTAAAATAGTAATGATCCAAAAACGAACGGCTATCTTACTTTCATGAAATCCTTTCTTTTGATAATGATGGTGAAGCGGGCTCATTAAAAACACTCTTCTTCCCTCTCCATATTTTTTCTTCGTGTATTTGAAATAACTTACTTGAATAATAACAGATAAGTTTTCAATTAAAAACACACCGCAGAAAATAGGAATTAATAATTCTTTTCTAACAATAATAGCCAATGAGGCAATAATACCACCCAATGCTAGGCTTCCAGTATCGCCCATGAATACCTGCGCTGGATAAGCATTGTACCATAAAAAACCAATACAAGCTCCTACAAAGGCGCCTACAAATATGGACAACTCACCTAAATTAGGTATGTACATTACATTTAAATAATCGGCAAATACATAGTTACCACTTACATAAACAAATACACCCAGCGCGGCGCCAATAATAGCGGATACACCAGCCGCTAGTCCATCTAAGCCGTCAGTTAAATTCGCTCCATTAGATACGGCTGTGATTATAAAAGTGACAATAAGAATATATACAATCCAAGTATATTTTTCTGCACCTGGTCCTATCCAACTAATTATTTTGCTATAATTAAATTCATGATTTTTTACAAAGGGAATAGTAGTAATAGGTGTTTTCACTTTTACAAAACTTCTTTCTACTCCATTAATTTTTCTTACCACTACATCTGCCCCCTTTGCTACTTTCTCTCCCTTTTGTAAGCTTTCTGAAACAGTAGAAGAAACAATTTCTCTTTCTACCGTGACAGCATTGCTAAAATATAGTGTAACACCAATGATAATACCAAGTCCTACTTGACCAATAATTTTTGAAATACTCGCCAGTCCATCACTATTTTTCTTTTTATAATTTCCTCCTTGCGCCTGCGCTTGCTTTCTTGCTCTGATTTTAAAGTAATCATCTAAAAAACCAATAAGGCCTAACCACACTGTACAAAGTATCATTAAACGGATATAGACTTTATCTAAATTGGCAAATAATAAAGTAGGTATTAAAATGCTGAGTAAGATAATAATACCCCCCATGGTAGGCGTTCCCTTTTTTTGCTGCTCACCGGCTAAGCCAAGGTCTCTAACTGTTTCACCAATTTGTTTTCTCTGTAAAAAAAGAATTATTTTTTTACCGTAGACAGTGGCAATAAATAAAGACATTAAAATAGCCATGGCAATTCTAAAAGTCAAGAATTGAAAAGCCCCCAAACCTGGGATATTAAATGTTTTGTCAAGCCAAGAAAATAATTGATACAGCATATTGATTATTTTTCTAATTCTTTAAATTGGTTGGCTAATACTTGCTTATCATCAAAATCATGCTTCACGCCCTTAATATCTTGGTACTTTTCATGTCCCTTACCTGCTATTAAAATAATATCACCCGATTTTGCAAAACTTACAGCCGCTTTAATGGCTTCTTTTCTATCCACAATATTGATATACTTTCTTTTAGCGGCACTGGTCAAACCCTCTTCCATATCCTTGATTATTTCATTCGGATCTTCTGATCTTGGATTGTCGCTGGTAAAAAATACTTTATTACTTAAATCACAAGCCACCTGTGCCATGATAGGTCTTTTTGTTTTGTCCCTATCTCCTCCACAACCCACTACAGTAATCACTGTTTCATTTCCCTTTCTTAATTTAGCAATAGTGGTTAATACATTCTCTAAGGCGTCTGGTGTATGCGCGTAATCAATGATGCCAATAATTTTTTCTGTACTTACGATATAATCAAATCTTCCCTCTGCACCTGTTAATGCACTTAATACCGTTAAGACTTCTGTATTCTTTTCACCTAATTGAATAGCTATTCCATAAACGGCTAATAAATTATAGGCATTAAATGTGCCAATCAAACGGCAATGCACTTCAATATCATTTACCAGCATGACAAGTCCGCTTAATTGATTTTCTAAAATTTTACCTTTATAAGTAGCAGGCGCATGAATAGCGTAGGTTAATTTAGTAGCCTTCGAATCTGCAAACATGGCAGCCCCGTTTTTATCATCTAAATTGATTAAGGCAAAAGCGTTAGCAGGTAGTTTATCAAAGAAAGTTTTTTTAGCTTCTATATAAGCTTCAAAAGTTTTGTGATAATCTAAATGATCATGTGTGATATTCGTAAAGGCCCCTCCTACAAATTGTAATCCAGTAATGCGGTGTTGATGAATAGCATGGCTACTTACTTCCATAAATACATGCGTGCAACCTGCTTCCACCATTTTATGTAGTAATGCATTTAATTGAATAGCATCGGGTGTGGTATGAGTAGCCGCAATTATTTCAGTTCCGATATGATTTTGCACTGTGCTAATTAAACCACAGGTATACCCTAATTCAGAAAATAATTTATACAATAAGGTAGCTACTGTAGTTTTACCATTCGTGCCTGTTACACCCACTAATTTTACATGGGTAGAAGGCTCATCATAAAATTGATGGGCCATAATAGCTACTGCTTCTTGTGCATTTTCTACCATGATATAAGTAAGGCCGTCCACTAAGCTTGCTGGCTTGTTTTCACAAACAATGACGGTAGCGCCTTTCTCAATAGCAGTATTTATAAATGAATGGCCGTCTGCTTGTAAACCTTTAATAGCGACAAAGACAGCACCTTTAACTATTTTCCTTGAATCTATTTGTATAGAGGTGACTTCTTGTTGGGTAGTACCTACTACCTCTCTTAGAGCCACACCAAATAATATAGATTGTAAAGATTTCATTAATTTAAATCAATTTGAATTTGTTGTCCTTTAATAATAAATTCTCCTTGTGCAATACTTTGCTTCACCACTTTTCCTTTACCCACACATTTCACAAGCAAGCCTTTCTTCTCACAAAGCCATAAGGCATCTTGCAATTTCATTCCTGTCATATTGGGCATAGTAGTATCTGAAATCATATATGTAGCAGCTTTCAAATTTTTTCCTTTCCCTTCTAATTGTATCCAGTTATTGGAAGCCAATGAAGAATCTTGATAAGGAATTGATAATTGTTTTGCAATAGTTTGCAATGATATTTTTGAAATGCTATAATTAAATAAGGAACTATCTTTTACGGCAAATACAGGTGCGATGTCTAATTTATTTTGAATATAGGTTGAATACAATCTGTCTGCAATTTCTTTGAATACAGGACCTGCTACAGAAGCTCCATAAAAATTAGCGGCATGTGGCTTGTTTTTTATAATGACAACAATTGTATACTGTGGATTATCTGCCGGGAAATAACCCGCAAAAGAAGACTGAAAAATACCCTCACCATAACCCTTATTGCCATTCGCTACTTTAGCAGTACCCGTTTTACCTGCCACTTTATATAGGCTATTTTTAAATAAAGTCTTTCCTGTTCCATTAATACAAACACCTTCTAAAGCAATGCGTAAATCTCTAATGGTAGATGGCTTGCATAATTGCGCATTGTATACTTTAGGAGAAATGGATTTAATGATTTTACCTTCTTCTTGTATGGAATTTACAAGATAAGGGCGCATCATGATGCCGTTATTGGCAATACTATTATATAAGTTTAAAGTTTGAAGAGGGGTAATTTCAATATTATAACCAAAGGCCATCCAAGGAAGTGTGGTAGGACCCCATAATCTGCTGCCTGGTTTTACAAGTCTAGGTTGTCTTTCACCTACTAAATCAAGGCCTGAAGTTGAATCTAATCTTAACTTGGTTAAATGTTTGAAATACTCATTCACATTACCACTATAATGTGCCATCGCAATTTTTGCCATGCCCACATTTGAACTTTCTTCAAAGGCTTCTAAAATAGAGGCATCGAATTTTCCGTGCTTTTCAGAATCATATACAGTTTGACCAGATACTTTCCATACACCACCTTCTAAATTAACTCTTGAGTTTAAATTTACTTTTCCATCCTCTAGGGCTGATAATAAAGTAACCAATTTAAAAGTAGATCCAGGTTCTGTAGGTGTAATGGCATAATTTAAATCTTCTGCATATTTACCTTCACCCACTTTTCCTAAATTAGCAATGGCTTTAATTTTCCCTGTCTTCACTTCCATTACAATGGCCACCCCTGTTTGTGCTTCATTTTTTACCATCATATTCATTAAAGCTTTTTCAGTCACTTCTTGTATGAATACATCAATGGTACTTACAATGTCTTTACCTGTTTCAGGGGCAATTTCAAATTCACCTTCCTGTACTGGAACCGTTACACCGCCTGCAATAGCGCGTACTAGCTGACGACCATTACGTCCGTTTAAAACGGTATCATAAGATTTTTCTAAACCTACTTTATTTTCATCTCTGGCTAGTCCAATCGTTCTATAGCCAATATTTTCATAAGGATTTAATCGAATATTTTTTTCCTCCGCAATCATTCCACTCTTATACCTGCCTAATTTGAATAAGGGGAATTTCACCAATTGTAAATATTCTCTATAAGAGATTTTCTTTCTCAATTCATAATTTCCTACACTTGCTTCAAAAGCATTCGTTAATTCCTCTTTATACTTTTCTGAAGACTTATCTTTAAATAAAGCAGCTAAACTCAAACTTAATGAATCGATATGGGTTCTAAAAAGTAGGCCGCTTTTTTCGTGCAAAGGACTTACTCTAAAATCGATATAAATATCAAACTGAGGAATATTGGTACTGAGCATTTGACCATCTTCACTATAGATAGTACCTCTTGCAGCAGGTATTTCTATAATTCTTTGATGTAAACTGTCACTTAAACTTCTCCAGTAATTACCTTGAACTTGTTGAATATAAAAAGCCTTACCTATAATAAGAATACATACTAGTACAATTAGTATGAAACTTAAATATACCCTCCATAATATGTCGCGTTTTACGTCCATACTTAATCTTTGGTGGGGGTTTTAATTTTATTTTCTATTGCAAGTCTGATAGGCATTTCTTTTGAAACGACTAAACCATAAGGTTCCATAGCAGTTTGCACTTCAATGTCACGACTGCGACGCATTAATTCAGACTTAATGGTCTTGTATTCAAACTGAAGTACTTTCAATTCTCTTTGTGTAGTGTTAATTCGACGGATGGTTTTGTCGGTAAGATGCCCATTCGCTATGTAGAGGATAGCGATGAAAGCTAGGAACAAAAAGAAACTAATGTTCATAACAATCCACTGATAATTAAGAATACTTTTAAGGGTAGTCTTAGGGGCTGGGTTAATGGGTACGGACATACTATTATAATCTTTCGGCAGCACGCATTTTTGCGCTTCTGCTTCGATTGTTTTCTTTCATCTCTTTTTCAGAAGCCACTACAGGTTTTTTTGTGATGATCTTCCAAAAAACTTCCTTTTCTACGGATAAAAAAGGATGGGCATCTTCTGCTTCTTCTTGCGATACACGAAAAGCATTTTTTACAAAACGATCTTCGATGGAATGGAAAGTGATAATCACCGCGCGACCACCTGGCTTCACTACTAAAGGGAGTTGCTTTAAAAATTCCTTTAATGCTTCCATTTCCTCATTCACTTCTATTCTTATGGCTTGAAAAACTTGTGCCCAATATTTATTAGGATTTCCTTTAACTACAGGTGCGATAAATGTTTTAAAATCTTGAACCGTTTTTATTTTAACATGTTTACGCTGCGTGGCAATATGCTTGGCTAAAGTTTTAGAGTTGGTTACCTCGCCATATTGCTCAAACATTTTATGCAATGCTGCTTCATCATAAGATTCAATAATTTGAGCGGCTGTTTGGCTTTGACGTTGATCCATGCGCATATCAAAAGGACCATCATGTCTGGTTGAAAAGCCTCTTGTTCCTTCATCAAACTGATGACTACTTACGCCTAAGTCGGCCAGTATACCATCTACTTGATCTATTTTGTTTAAACGCAGAAAACGTTGTAAATACTTGAAATTTTCTGGAATAAAAACAAGACGATTATCTTTTGGTAAATTTTGTTGCGCATCGGCATCTTGATCAAAAGCAATAAGTCGTCCCTCAGGGCCAAGCATAGATAAGATACCCTTACTATGACCCCCACCACCAAATGTGGCATCTACATAAATACCATTTGGTTTTATGTTTAGATGAGACAAGCATTCTTGAAATAATACTGGAATATGATAAGAAGAAGCAAAAGCTTTAGATGCGTTGGAATCAATGGTTTGATTTTGCATCTGTTTTACTTAATCTTGATTTTTAATTCCTGCCATTACTTCCTGCGCCAAATTACTAAATGCATCTGCAGAGAAATCTTCAAAGAGCTGTTTGTACTTACTTGCATCCCAAATTTCAAAACGATCTAAAGCGGCGGCTAAAACAATCTCTTTACCTGGTAAAGCAAATTCACGCAAAGTGGGTGGCAATAAAATTCTTCCTGCTGCATCCAATTCAACTTCGGTGGCTCCTCCAAGAAATTGACGTCTAAACTGACGCACTTTTGGATCGAAATCGTTCAACTGGCTAATTCGATCTAATATATTTTGCCAGCTCTTCAACGGATAAAGTGTCAAGCACTTCTCAAAGCCTCTACTTACAATAAAGCGATTCTCCCCTTCAACTAGCTGTTTTTTAAGACTGCCAGGTAAATGGAAACGCCCTTTTGCGTCGATAGTTGATTGATATTCTCCGTGAAAGCCTGTCATTGTTAATAATTAGAGTGATTTTTACCACTTGTTCACACAAATTAACACAATTTCCCACTTTTAAAGGCTAAAACAGGGGTTCTAGTTTTCCACAAGTAATAAACCAAGCTGAAAATCAATCTAGTAAAGCATTTCAGACTGATTTTGCCAGAATTCATCATTTAGGGCTGTGTAAACCTGTGGAAAACCCTATTTTTTATGTGAAAAAGCGGTGAATTCAAGTGAAAATGAAGACAAAATGTACCTTTGGGCCATGAAGCCTTCTGTTAAGCTACCCATTGAGGATTTTGATTACCATTTACCAGACCAAAGTATTGCCTATACCCCTGCAAGCAATAGATCTGATAGCAAGCTATTAGTTTGGAACAAAGAGATTATTGCAGAAAGTACTTATAATCATATTGCCAGTTTCATGCCTGAAAAGGCGGCGCTGTATTTTAATAATAGTAAAGTAATTGCTGCAAGAATTCATTTTCAAAAAGCAAATGATACTACCATTGAAATTTTCTGTTTAGAACCTAGCAACAATTATCAACCTATCTCTATGGCCATGCAGGCAACTCAAAAAGTAGAGTGGATTTGTTTAGTAGGTGGTGCAAAAAAATGGAAAGAAGATTATTTAGAAAAAGAATTTGAACTTATTAGACCATCAAATAATGGAAAAGATAAAATAGCCCCGAATAATATAAACGACAATAATAATAA
>JAJTDP010000017.1 GCA_021300455.1 Sediminibacterium sp.
AAGACTTTTTGCCACAATATCTCCTTGTGTCACCAAACTCACCCCAGATGGCAAGAAGGACTTTATTTTAGCCTCCAATAGCGGATAATGCGTACAGGCTAGTAAAATGGCATCGATATCCTTAGATTGGCTAAAAAGCTCGTTTAGATACTGCTGTACAAAATAGTCTGCCCCCGGTTTATCATACTCACCATTTTCAATTAAGGGCGCCCACATTGGACAGGCTTGTTGGAATACTTGGAGGTCGGGGAAAAATTTAGCTATTTCGATAGGATAGCTACCACTTTGCACTGTACCCAAGGTGCCCATAATCCCAATTTGATGGTTGGTAGAAAAATGCCCCAAGACTTCTGTGGTGGGGCGAATCACACCCAAGACTCTTTTGCTAGGATCGATATGAGGTAAATCTAATTGTTGAATATTACGAAGTGCTTTAGCGGAAGCCGTGTTACAAGCAATAATCACTAAAGAACAACCTTGTTTAAAAAACCAATTCACCGCTTCTAGAGTATATTGATATACGGTTTCAAAAGATCTACTGCCATAAGGGGCACGTGCATTATCTCCTAAATAAATATAATCGTACTGAGGTAATTGTTTTTTCAATTCCTTTAAAATGGTGAGACCACCATAACCACTATCAAAAACACCAATGGGCGCCGGCATAAGCTTTCTTTTATTGTATAGTCTATTGTATACGCTTGTTCTGTAAAACTAAGAACCTCGTTGCATAACAACGAGGTTCTATTCAAAAATATTTTAAAAAAGAATTATCCTTTTTTAGCTGGAGCAGCTGCTTTTGTAGCAGTTCCGCCTGTAGCAGCTTTGAAGGCATCTTCTACATCCTTAGGTAAGGCCAACTTCAACTTAATGGCAACACGAATGGTTAAGTTGTCTGCAATAGAAGGTTGCGCATAAGGAGATAAAGCATCTGCCTTTAATACCAAAGTGTATTTATTTTCTGCAACCACTTCGCTTAAAGCAGCAGCTACTCTTTGTCTGTAAGGCAATAAAAGACCTTCCTCTTTTTGTTGCATCATACTTTGTTGGTATTGTTGCCAGTTGATTAACTTATACTTTAATTTATTTAAGTCGGTAGTAGCCATTTCATAAGCTTTTGCTTTTTTAGACAACTCAGCAGAATCTCTTCTAAAAATGCTATCCTTAATTTGATAATCTTTTAAAGTGTAGTTGTACTCTTCTTGTAAAGTATCTTGTGCATAAGATCTAAGCACAGTATCTAATTTTTCTTGGATACCAGGGAATAAAGCAATAACGCTTTGGTCATCAAAGTAACCAATCTTTGTTTGTGCAGTGGCACTTGTTGTAAATGAAGCTGCGATAAATAAGATGACAGCTACTAAGAAACCTTTTTTCATAAGATGTTGTTTTATTTGTTGATCTTTTTTTATTTATGTCTAGTTGATGATACCCAATTCTTTTAAAACGTCGTCGCTTTTGTCAAGTTTTGGGTCTGCAAATATAATGGTAATTCCTTCACTTTTATCCAAAATGAAGTCATAAGCCCTTGCAGCAGCCATTTTTTGGACTGCATTATATACCTTATCCTGAATGGGTTTAACCAGTTTTTGTCTTTCTTTAAATAAATCACCCTCGTAGCCAAAACGCTTTTTTTGTAAATCTCTCAACTCTTTTTCTTTTACAAAAAGCTCATCTTCTCTCTTTTTTCTTAGATCTTCAGACAGCATAAATTGCTCAGCCTCATAGTTTTTGTACATTTTATCCAAGGCAATTTGCTTGACATCAATTTCTTGTTGCCACCCATCTCCTAGGACTTTTAATTTCTTGTCTGCTTCTTTATATTCAGGAATCTTATCTAAAATATACTTGGTATTAATAACCGCATATTTTGTTTGTGCCTCACTTGTAAAAAAAGTGGCTAGTCCAATAAAAAGGACCAAAATTTGTTTTTTAAGTTGCATGTTCAATTATTTTTGAAATGAAAATTACGATGAATATTATTCAGGTTCAATACCCAGCATAAAGGTAAACCTTCCTGCATCTTTCAATGAAGTAGTTCCCGTTAATCTGTCTAGCCCTATACCATAGTCAAAACCTAATAGACCAAACATAGGTAAAAAGAAACGCATTCCTAAACCTACTGAACGTCTTAAATTAAATGGATTGTACTCTTTCATACTGTACCATCCATTGGCCGCTTCAAAAAATCCTAAAGCATAAATTGTACTACTTGCTGCTAAACTTAAAGGATAACGCACTTCCACCGCATACTTATTAAAGATGGTAAACTTTTGTCTAGAAGTTTGTTGATCAGGATTTATTTTTGGATTAGAACTCTCATACACTGGATAACCTCTTTGTGCAATGATATCAAATCCTAATAATGCAAATTGATTACTTAATCCTGCATCTCCCACTTGAAAACGCTCGAATGGTGAAATAGGCAGGTCGCTATTATAAGCGCCCAAGAAACCATATTTAGCAGTAAATTTTAAAACAAACTGTTTATTACGCTCTTCCCCCGCTGGCTTACCCAATGGCACATACCACTCACCATTAAAACGCCATTTATGATATTCTAATAATTCATATGGATTTTGTTTGGAAGCGAAATTGGGATCAAACAAAGAATAAGGTGGTGTTAATTGTGCACTCATTAAAAAAGTAGATCCCGTTCTTGGAAATAAAGGTTGATCCACTGAAGTTCTTTGTAAAGCAAGTCTTAAATTGACATTGTTTACAATACCATTATTAAAATTGGGAAGATTAAAAGGATCAATAGCATAATCTTTTAAAGTATACCTTGTATAGTTTAATCCCATGTTCAAAGAAAAATAATCATCAGGCCATGCTAATTGACGGCCAAAGGAAACGGTTCCGCCCGTCGTAGAAATATACCTTGAATCTGCAGCATTGGGATCAAACATACCTGTCAGTTGATCAAAGGTTTGTCCGAACTTTGTATTGTATACACTTACCGTTAGTGTATTACGCTTAATACCCCCAAACCAGGGCTCAGTGAATGAAAAGTTGGTAGATCTGAACGCTTTACCATTACTTTGAACCCTTACACTTAGCTTTTGCCCATCTCCTATTGGAAGTGGATCCCATGCAGCTTTTTTAAATATATTCTTTGAACTAAAGTTATTAAAAGTCACCCCTAAGGTTCCAGTTAGTCCAATAAAACCTCCCCAACCTGCACTTAATTCTAATTGGTCGCTCGATTTCTCTTCTACACCATAATTAATATCAACCGTACCATCTTCAGGATTAGGTATAGGATCAATTTTTATTTTCTCTTGGTCAAAAAAGTTTAACTGTGCAATTTCACGTTGAGAACGAATTAATAAAGTACGGCTAAACTTATCACCTGGTAATGTTCTTATCTCACGACGAATAACAAAATCTTTTGTTTTTTCATTGCCCGCTATACGAATAGTTTTGATAGTTGCTTGAGGACCTTCTACAATTCTAATTTCAAAATCAATGGTATCATTGTAAACAGCTGTTTCAATAGGATCGACTCTAAAGAATAAATAGCCATCGTCTTGGTATAAGCCACTTACATCACCGCCTTCCGCAGTAGGTGTTTTACCCAATTTATTAAATAATATTTCTCTATTATAAATTTCACCTTTCTTAATATTTAAAATGACAGACAAAATAGAATCGGTATACTTCGTATTACCTCTCCAATTAATATTACCGAAATAATATTTACGCCCTTCTTTCATTTGTAAATCAATATTCAAATTACCCCCTGCATTATGATATACGGTGTCTCTTTCAATTACTGCATCTCTATATCCTAATGAGTTATAATAATCTAATAAGTTGTCTTTACTTTCCTCGTATTTTTTTATATTAAACTTAGCAGAAGAAAGGGATAGCCTCGTATAAGGGTTTAATATTTTTCTAGTCTTGGTAAAAGTTAAAAAACCTTTCTCTGACATATACTTTTCGAAAGTATAAGGACTTGTTTTAACAATAACTGCCTTGTCATTAATAGGAAATAAAGTAAGTCTCATTTTTTCGTGCACTTCCTTCAAGCTTTTTTTAAGCTTAGTTTCTTCAATTTGATTACCTCCAAAATTGATATTGTTAATTCTTACTTTAGGTCCTTTATCTACAACAAATTCTAATAATAAATTATTTTTTCTTGTAGCGTCTTTTTTTTCTTTGATAGTAACTTTAACATCTTGGAAACCTTTTTCAGCATAATATTTTTTGATGCCCTCAATAGCCGTAATTTTCATATTATCGGTTACTACTCTATTCGGTGTTAAACCGGTTTTGCCAGATAATTCATCAGTCTCCGATTTTTTTACGCCCAGAAAATTAAACCTAGATAAACGAGGTCGCTCTGTTACATTTATTTCTACATCAATTTCTTTGCCTACTAAATCTGTTAAATAAATACTTACATCGCTAAAATAATTTTGATCCATCAACTTGCGAATAGACTTTGCAAAGTTGTCACCCCCTGGAATGGCTACTTCATCTCCTGTATTTAATGTAGAAAGTGAAAGCAATAAATTCTCATCAAAGTTTTCATTACCCACCACTTTGACATTTCGAATCTTATATTTAGTAACCGTTTTTTGGTTAAAAATATTGATCAGTTGTACATTAATCTGAGTCACCGAATCTTTAACAGGGGTATCCTGAGCATAAGAAGACGAATTCAATAAAAGTACTGATAGTGAGCCTATTAAAAAGGAAAGAAATTTATGCATCTGCAAAGGGACTAAACATTTATAATTTTAAAAGTGTCGCAAATTACTCGTAATATTTCAAAGTCTTTGTTAAAAGTGAAAATAAACATATTACTATTTTTCATCATCCGGTAGCAGCTGGTTGCTGGTTTTGCCGAATCTGCGTTCTCTGGATTGGAAATCTAAGATGGCTTTTATTAAATCGTCCTTCTTAAAATCGGGCCATCTGGTCTCCGTAAAGTATAATTCGGCATAGGCCAATTGATACAATAAAAAATTACTTATACGAAATTCACCACTGGTACGTATCATTAATTCGGGATCAGGAAAATCACTGGTAGTAAGGGCTTCAGACAAAGTTGTCTCTGTAATATGGTCCATACTAAGACTACCTGCTTTCACTTGACTAGCGATATTTTTAGCTGCTTCTACTAGCTCCCACCTACTACTATAACTCAAAGCCACAACAAGGGTTAGGCCCGTATTTTGGGCTGTTTGTGCAGTGGCATCGTCCAAGGCGGCTCTTGCATGGGGAGGTAGTAAGCCTAAATTGCCAATAAAACGAAGCTTGATATTGTTTTTATGTAAATCGGGGACTTCCTTGGCAATTGTATCCACAAATAAGGTCATTAGGCCAGTCACTTCCTGCTCAGGTCTTTCCCAGTTCTCCGTGCTAAAAGCATAGAGGGTAAGGTATTGAATACCTATTTCAGAAGCCGCTTCTACTACTTTTCTAACGCTTATAACTCCTTGATAATGACCAAATAAGCGGTCCTGGCCTTGTTCTTGTGCCCATCTTCCATTGCCATCCATAATAATGGCGATATGTTTAGGCAGTTTGCTTAAATCCAGGTTTTCCATGGTGTAAAATTATGAAAATAACTAGGTTATTTACGTTTAAAGAAGCCAAATAAAGACTTTTTGGGGCCTTTATTACTTGATTTGCTTGTTTTGCTAAATAGATTCTCCCTTTTGGGTTTAGGCCTTGGATCTGGACCATATATTCTTATGAAATTATACGACAAACCCAATTTGGCAGAAAAAAATTGATCCTTTCCTGAAGTACTTGCCTGGTAATTGACTCCTCCCTTAGGATGACTGTCTTTATCTCCGAAATGATCTAGTTGATCTGAGCTTGTAAAACGATAAGTAAATTCTCCAAACAAATTAAAGGAGCCCGCTACATTATACTTGAGACCAATATTTAAGGGCATGGTAATAATATTTGGTGCTTGCGTATACTTACCTGTCAGAGGATTTTTATAATTACTGGTATCTTTTAAGGGAGACATATAACCCACACCAAAACCTAGATAAGGACTGAAACGATATTTTTTATTGCCATTAATAAATTTTAAAAAATAGAGTTCTGTCAACAAACTTATATCTTGATAGGTAGTTTTAAAGTATAAACCTCTTCCATACACATAAGCGTTCCTATTATTAGCCGTTAATGAATCAATAGCGCCTAAAGGAACAATTTCATAATTCAATCTTAAGCCTACATAATCATTCAATTGTCTTTTATAAAACCCTCCAAAATTGGTAGTTAGAAATTGTAAGTTAGGCGCCAAGTCTCCATTGTAAGAAGCTTGGCCAGCAAATACACCAAACTCACCTTTATTTTCCACAAGTTGTAAATACTGCGCTTGAACACTTGTGGTTAAAAATAAAAGAAAAAATAAATAAATAAATTGCTTGCGCATGGGCTAATTTCTTTTATCCAAGCCCCAGGTGAGCTTTGTTCGTAAGGTCGTCAAATAGCTGTTCTCATTGAGTCTTATGAAATTAACAGAAAAGGATTCTTTCTTAACAGCCAATTGAATATTCTTGGGTACAATTTCTTTTCTAGCATCTAAGGCACAAATCAATTCTTCTGTTCTGCCTTCAATTTCAAATGAAATCACAGAACTATCTGGCACTATAATAGAGCGCACATTTAAATTATGTGGGGCTACGGGTGTAATTACAAAACTTGCAGAATCTGGAAATAAAATAGGACCATTACAACTCATATTATATCCGGTAGAACCGGTAGGTGTAGAAACGATGATTCCATCTGCCCAATACGAATTTAAAAATTCACCGTTTAAATAAGTATGAATTTTAATCATCGGAGAGGTATCTCTTTTATGAATAGCAAACTCATTTAATGCATATGGAGCCTTTCCAAAAATAATGGGGTCTGCATCTAAATGTAATAAAGTTCTTTTCTCAATCACATAAGTACGGTTTACTAAAGCCTCTACCATTACAGATAATTCGTCTTTTGAGATAGTGGCTAAAAAACCAAGCCTTCCATAATTAATACCTAGAATAGGAATTTGACTATCCCCCACTATGGTAACTGCATCTAGTACTGTACCATCTCCCCCTAAACTTATTAAACAATCGATACTATCATGTATTGCAGAAAAAGAATTGAAAGCGATGAGCGGTTCTTTACCGGCGCTTGCTTGTAAATTAAACTTTTCTAATAGTTCTTCATAGACATAAATGGTGATTGCATACTTATCCAAGGCCAGCAGTAATGCTTGCAAAGATTGTTGCTGATCTATATCAACGCCTCTACTATAAATAGCTACTTTCATCTAAAAAATTTAAAAATTAATACCTGCACGCAAATATAACCCTTTGTCTCCAAGCTGATTCAAGCTGTAATCAATTTTTAATACAAAATCATAAATGCCAACAATATCCATACCTAGCCCTGCTGTTCTGAGCAGGGTATTGGCAAGCCGATTGCCGTTTACAGGTTTTTCACTGTAGACATAGCCAAGATTTGTAAAGGCCTTGAGCCAAAATTGATATTTTATAACGGAAATTCTATTGGGTATGAATCTATTTTTTATACTCATGGCTCCTAATGCATGATGAAAAGAGACTTTTAAAATACTGGCTGCATTGCCATCCACGACATAATAATCCAAGCCATTTAATTGTAAATTACCATAGCCTAATAATTTATTATCGGTATAGTTTTGATTGGGTAAAAATTTAACCAGTGTATTAGATTCTACAAAAATAAAATTTGACTTTGAAAAAGGACTTGCCCATGTTTTTCTAAGTTGAACAGAACTTAGATTACTATTTTCAGAGAAGCGTTGATATAAAATTAAATCGGTCGACTGCCCCTTGGTAGGGTATGCATTGTAATCAAAGCGAATACGCGAATAAGATAAAGAGGCATCTAGATAAGAAAATATTTTTTGATGAGTAGGTAAAAAAGTAGGTTGGTATAAAAAAGCAGAATCACTTATTTCATTTCTTCCTAGGCCTATTTGAAAGCTATGTCTTTCAAATAAATTGGGGCGGTACAATAAACTTGCATTGGCTCGATAACCCTTTTGTATAATATCTTGAGTTCTATAAAAAACTTGCTTGTCTAATTTGGTTGCAATATTAATTTCTTTCTGTGTAGCATTTTGCCAACCCAAGGCTAAGCCATAACGTAATTTTTTATCAATAAAAGGTATTTGATACCTGAAACTAGATTGTTGCGTATACCCTGTTATAAAAGCTGCATTCAATTTATCATTATTACCTGTCACATTGGATTGTCTTAGATTAAATCCATAATTAACTCTGTCTAAACTTCTGTTTTGTTCATTCCACCATTGGTTAAAGTTTCGATCCACCCACCTGAAATAAGGAATGGGAAATAAATACCATCTTTCACGTAGACTGATTTTAATGACTACTTGTAAACTATCTAGATACTCCGATTGCACCTTTACTTGTTCAAACAAAGTAGTATTAAATAATTGTTGTTGTGAGATAGTGTCTAAAATGGCTAAAGTATCTTTTGAAATAATATCGCCTTCATGGTATGGCAACTCTCTTAAAATAATATAAGGTTTGGTTTTCCTATTCCCCTCTATTTGTATAGCATTAATTTTTATTTGTGCCGAAACTAGGTTTGAAAAAAATAAAAAAGTAGCAGTAAAAAATAAAAGATATTTTATTTTATTAAACATCTAAATAATTCATTAAATGTTGGTAATGACTCTCCATATCATTGTGAAGTGGCGATTTGCCAAAATAATGTAGCACTTGATAATCGTAACGCTCAAAAGTAGAGATAATGGCAGAGGCCTCTTCTTGATTAATTTTTAGGGTAATAATCATGGCACCCGTGGCAGGCTCAAAAAAACTATTTAATTGCAAAATTTGAGCATTATTAGTTTCTACCAAACGACTCATTTCTGCTAAAGAATATTGATAGGGAGAAATAGATAACACAATAATGGCGCCATTTTGTTCTGCTCCTATGAAACGAGCAATATTTTCATTTAAAATTTTCTGGGTAATCACGCCCACACATTCTTGTTGCTCATTTAAAACAGGCAACAATGAAAGTTCATGTTTTGAAAATAATTCTAAGGCTTTTGTAAAATGTGCCCCGCCGTTTACCCCAATACGCAGCAACCCTTCTGCAATGGAGGCCATGGTTTGATTCACTGCAATGTCCAATACCGACTCCTTTGATACTAAGCCAATAAAATATTCATCTTTTAAAAGAGGCAAATGTTGTACTTCGTAGTCTTCCATACATTGCAATACAAATGAAGCAGTGTCTTCCAAACGTAGCATGGGAAAACCTTTTATAGCCATTTCATTTGCAATCATAAAATTATTATTTAGATAAAGAACCAAGGAATTTTTCTAAGATGCTATTAAATTCAACAGGCACTTCCATCATGGGTGCGTGTCCACACTTATCAATAAAATGTAATTGACTATTCGGAATTAATTTTTTAAACTCTTCTGCTACAAAAGGAGGCGTAACAATATCATTCTTTCCCCAAATTAGTAAAGTAGGTTGTTGAATTTGATTTAACTCTTCCCCTAAATTATGACGAATTGCACTTTTCGCTAATGAAATAATTTTAATAACCTTAAGTCTATTTTTTGTGATTTCAAAAACTTCATCCACTAGCTCAGGCGTAGCAACAGCAGGGTCATAAAAAGTTTGTGCAGTTTTATTTTTGATATATTCGTAGTCACCTCTTTTAGGATAACTGTCGCCCATTGCATTTTCAAACAAACCACTACTACCTGTTAATGTAAGTGACTTCACTCTTTCAGGATGTTTTAAAATATAGACCAAGGCAACATGGCCTCCTAAAGAATTACCCAATAAATGAATATTGGTATAATTTTTATGTTCAATAAATGCGGCAATATGTTTTTCTAAACCCGATACGGTAGTATGTAAAATATCTAAATCAAATAAAGGTAATATAGGAACTACCACTTTATGTGTATGTCTGAATTTTTCAATCAGGTCTGAGAAATTACTTAGGGCACCGAAAAGTCCATGGCAAAGCATTAGCGTTTCCCCTTCCCCTACTTCTAGGTAATCAAACTTCCCGTCTTTAATAATTTCGTATTCCATATTGGGTCTTATTTTCCAACTTGTAGATTGGTTAAAGATAGTTAATTCGTTTTAAAAAAAGGTTAAAGAGGATCCAGGCTAAATTAGTGCTTGTAGGATAAATAACAATTTCTTAACCTGTTCAGCATCAATGCATTCTGCCAATTTGTGACCTTATTTAAAGGGGTTAGAAAAAGTGGTAAAAGTGGTTTTTATGGAAGGAATCCATATGGCAGCTTTTTCCATGCAGTAAGGCCAGCATTTTTGCAGGTAGTCGTAGGTGTAAGTGTCTTTCATTTCAGTTGCTTCTACCACCCCTAATATTTGTAAAAAATATATCACTGCACTCAACATAGTGAAATAAATAAATCCATATAAAATAATACCTAATAATTTATTGACCCAACCTAATAATAACCATTCAGCAGTTTGTTGCAAGACCCCTGAAATAAATTTTAATATAATGAGTACTAAAATTACAATAAGTAAAAAGGAAATGAAGGGTAACCAGTGAGAGGCAATTTGAGTATGTTCTTTTAAAAGGCTAGCTACCCAGCCTGCAAATTGAAAAGCGAGCACTAATCCAATCATTAAGGAGAAAAAAGAAATAACTGCTTTAATGAAACCGTTTCTATAGCCTTGTAAGATGGCTATTATAAAAATAGTACCTGTGAGTATGTCTAACCACATAGTATTAGGCGCTTAATAAAGTTTTGGCAATAGCTGATATAACTTTGCCATCTGCCTGACCTGCTAATTGTTTAGTAGCCATACCCATTACCTTGCCTAAGTCCCCTGGACCAGCTGCACCCACTTGCGTAATAATGGCTTGCACAGCAGCTTTCACGTCGTCTTCACTCATTTGCGCAGGTAAAAACTTTTCTATTACCGCAATCTCTTCCGATTCTTTGGTGGCTAAGTCTGTTCTATTTTGTTGTTCAAATATGGTTAAAGAATCCTTGCGTTGCTTTACTAATTTTTGCAAGAGTTTTAATTCTGCTTCTGCAGATATAGCACCATTCGCGCCGGGTTCTGTTTTAGCTTTTATAATCTCTGCTTTAATTGCTCTTAATCCTCTTAACAAAGCTTCATCTTTGTTTTTCATTGCGTCTTTCATTAAAGACATCACATCGGTTTCTAAAGACATAATATTAATTTATTTAGTAGAGTTAATTATTAATCGTTTATTTATTATTTTCTGAAAGTTGACTGGCTCTAAATTTAGTATAGAAAGTTTTAGCGAATTCCTTGAATTCATTGGACAAGGCCTGGTCTTGCGTAGCTCTTAAGTAAGCGTCGCTCATGCCCATTAAATTTTGATAAAAGAAATCGGCCATTTCATCCACCATCATATCCTTGGTCCATAGGTCAATGCGAAGTGCGGTTTTATCGGTAGGATCCCAGAAAGTAAGCATCATGGCGCGTGCTTCCTGTGCTTCCGTAGCCGTACTATCGGAGGCAGACCACTTAATATTTTGAGGAATTTTTTGATCGTCTAAACCAATGTTAACCTGAATACTTGACTGATGCATACTAAAAATTTTGAAACACAAAAATACAAATTAATTAAATAAGAACCTTAGGAACTCTTCAACGTTAATGGTATTTGAACAAGTCCTGCATTCTTCTTTTCGGTATATAAATCCGTTAGCCACTGCTTACCCATTCTGGCCCTTCCTTGTCGGTACACTTCGTCCTTATAGTATAATTTGAAATGATTAGAGAGTCCTCCTTTTTCTTCAAAGCTAAACTGCTCGCCCGCTTGCAGCCAAGCCGTTGGAATTGATTCATTTTGATTTTCAGCATTATTAAAAAGTAGTGGTATATCATACTCAATAGCCATTTCAATTAAACTGGTTTTATCAAAATTAATTTTATTAAATAAAATGACATAGGTAGCTGCTATCCAGGTTAGGTCCATATTGGATATAGACTTAATTAAAATAGCATCTTTAAACTTGTAGCCCGCTAATAATGTCTCTGCCTGCGCCACCTCTTTTTCATTTTCAAAAATGAAAACCAGTACCATATTGGTTTGTTGCCATTTTTTAAAAATTGAAAATTCTTTAAGCATATCCACAAAAGCATCTAGTGGTTGGAAGGCCAAGAAATAATTAGCGCCATCGGTTAAATTATTTTTAGCATCTGCTATAGCCACCCATTCATAAATAGGTAACCTATGTATAGGTAAATATGCTTCTTGTATTTTAGTAGCGTAGCCTTTATATTTATTTTTTAAAAAAAGAGTAGCCCATTCATTGATGGTATAAGTAGCTACCGATTTTTTAAGATAGTTTTTAAAGGCTTTCGTTAAAGCCCATTTTTGCAGCATGGAAAGCCCTGGTATACAAGTTGGATGCGATAAGGGAATAAAATAATGTGCAAAATGATCACTCCCTTTCAGCGTTGATCCAAAATGTATAATGGCTGCATTGGTAACTTCTTTGATTAATTTTTCGGCAGCTGTTTCTTTAATGATTGTCACTGCATCATTAGTTTGCTCCAATGTCAATAAGGAATCGGGGAGCCTATCACCAACAATATAAAAATGAATCTGTGCTGAACTCAAACCTAGTTCAATGATATCCAATACCTTCTGGCATAGCAGGGCCCTTGGTATGGTAAATTTTGAACTAGTTAATATGAATAAGCGCATACGCAAAAATACTGCATACTTAACAATTTATCCACCAATCATTTAGGAAGCTTAGTTCCTATTAATAGTCCCCTAACTTTGTTCTATGGCAAAAGACTTGCATCAACTTGACTTATTTGGTATGGAAATAGACCAACCCGTGCATATTAAAGCACCGGTTGAAAAAAAGAAGCCCGCTGCGCCTAAAGTCGCTGACAGTTCATTAGAAGTTTTATCAAGTGAAGAAATACTGCCTACTGTTTCCAGAACACCAATGTCATTTACGCATTCAAATGCTGTAAGCAAAAGAGGAAGAAAATCATTTGCTTCTATGGACGCAGATATACATACTTTAAATATTCCGGCTTCTGAAGAATTGGTTAAAAAATTATACTATCCTATTGGTGAAGTAGCCACTTGGTTTAATGTCAATACTTCTTTAATTAGGTACTGGGAAAAAGAATTCAAACAATTACAACCAAGAAAAACAAGAAAGGGCGATAGATTATTTAGAGCACAAGACATTGAATTTTTACGCCAACTGTATTTTCTATTGCGTGAAAAAAAATATTCTATCGAGGGGGCTAAAACTTATTTAAAAAATAATAAAGAAAAGGCAGAAAAAGATATTGCCGTTTTAAATAGTTTGAAAAATATTAAGCAGTTCTTGGTATCGCTTAAAGAGAGTCTATAAAGTAAAGCTCTACTTCCACCTCTACCGCTCTCTAATCTACATCGAAATACTTTAGGTATACTGTGGTTTGACTTCTACACAGTGGTCGCGAATTGTATAGCATGATCATTCGCATATTGAATAGCCCTTACATTTATTTTTTCTTTCAAGGCTATAAATTCTTCGAATGCTAATTCCATACTTACTAAGCACTCTAAATGTAATACATGACATTGCTTACCTGCTTCTGATACATAGACTTGTACACTGCTCAGATTTTTAAATTGACTAATTTCATTTTGTAAATATTGGCTATAGGCAGCTAATTGCGAAGCCGTAGTAGTAACACTTAATTGTAAGTCTAATTCAATTTTACGCTCTGTTCTTAAACTAATATTATCTACAATATTGTCTACCATTTGTTTATTTGGGACCGATATATAGGTTTTGTCCTGTGTGCGAATGCGGGTACTGCGTAGTCCAATTTTTTCAATCGTACCAGTAAAATTATTTACTTTCACTAAGTCCCCAATGGTAAAAGGCTTATCAAAGAAAATAATAAAAGAGGCTATGATGTTTTCCAAGCTTTCTCTCATAGACAAGGCCACAGCAGCTCCAACGATACTTAAGCTAGTAACTAAATTGCCAATATTTTCATTAAATACATAATGTAGTATTAATAAGAAGCCTACAATATATAATATGACTTTAAAAAAGTCTCTAAAAAATAATACTAGTTGGTCATCGGTTTGATCCTTGGTAAGTTTGGCTTTTTCTTCTAATATAATAGCAACAAATTCCAGCGTTCTTAAACAAACGCGTATAAATAAAATTATAAAAAATAATTTCACTACCGCATCCATTACAACTTGAAGGGTTAATTTATATAAGCGAATATTCCAGTCAATAGGAAAATTAAGTTCATACAAGGCCACTATGGCTACTACATAAATAAGAAATTGTTCAATAGGAATAATTAAACGGTGCACATGGCTTTTTCTTAAATCTGAATGATTTTTTTTATCAATCCAGGTATAAATTATTTTAGCAAAAAATCGAGAGATAAGCCTTTTTACAAGGAAGGTCACTATAAAAACAGCCAAAATGACTATATAACTAAGTAAAGAATTATTTAAAAATTGTTGATTCAAATTCATAACTAGTATTTTTTAATCTTCCGTCCAATGTAGTAATTGTATATCCTGTCCATCAAATACAGCATAACTATTCGACCTTAACCAATCGCCCAAATTTATATAACGACTGGTTTCATTTATAGCTATATCTAAAGGATAATGCCTATGGCCAAAAATAAAATAATGGGCGTTAATTTCTTTTGCTTTTTGTTTCGAGTAAATTATTAACCACTCTTTGTCTTCGCCCATAAATACTTCATCTGAAGTACCGGTCTTAGCCCTACTCTTACTACTAAAATAATTGGCGAGTTGAATACCTAAATCGGGATGCAACCAACCAAATAACCATTTGCATAAAGGATTGGTAAATATTTTTTTCATAAACTTATAGCCCTGGTCACCAGGTCCTAGTCCATCACCATGTCCAATAAAAAACTTTTTTGACCCTAGGGTAAATTCACGTGGTTCAAAATATATTTTTGCATTTAACTCCTCAGTTAAATAATCTTTCATCCATAAATCATGATTGCCTGTAAAAATATGAAGCTCAATGCCCGCATCGGTTAAATTGGCTAAACAGCCTAGTAGTCTAACAAAACCTTTAGGAACCACAGTTTTGTACTCAAACCAAAAATCAAATATATCGCCTACAATAAATATAGCCGCAGCGTCTTTTTTTGCATTTTGTAAAAACCTAACTAAACGCTGCTCACGCTCATTGCTTTTTGCTTGATTAGGGGCTCCTAAATGGAAATCAGAAAGAAAGTAAATTTTTTTGCCAGGCACCCATTCCATGTAGTCGCTTATTTAATGTATAATACTGTGTCAATCTAATAGTGTACCTATTAAAGTTACTAATCTAATAACTTATCTACTAAAAAACAGTAGACTTCTTTGGGACCATGCACACCCACCACCAAGGTTTTTTCAATATCGGCCGTACGGCTGGGTCCAGTGGCATAACTAATCATAGAAGGAAGCGCATCCGATTCTGCTTTAAAGGCAGCTAAACTATCACTTATATCAAAAACCAATTGATGCGTATAGGCAATACAAATATGTATGGGCGCATACACACTTGAAGTTCTTCCACTTAACTGTTGGCTACTTAAAACAATCGTTCCTGTTCTTGCAATTAAATGATCACATAAAGTAATGGCTGCATCACAGCCTGCTAAATCATCGGTGTTAACTGGATCAAAACTAAATTCTTTCATATCATCTAACCAGCCCGATTCTCTAGAATATATTTTTTCCCATTTCTGTGAATGAATAAGATGTGTTAATTGCTTTACCAATTCACCTTCATCACTGCAGTAAACAAATTTCCCTAGTAGCTCTGTAAATTTCTGCGCAAAGCCAATGGCCAATTCTTGTTCAGTGGGAATAAAAATAGGTCTGTCTGCAATCTGATCTGGGAAAGGAACGGCAACAGGCTTTTCTAATGCCTGTTTAATTTTTTGTAAAATTTTCGCTTTCGCTCCTTGTGATTCCATTGAATAGTATTCAGTTCTTATGAATGTGTTTCAGTACTTGCTTCGTTATTAGTAGATGGTTCCACAGGCGTAGAAGCTTCTGTTATAGTAGTAGTTTGATCAGCCGTCGCTTCTGTTTTAGATTCTGCTGACTTAGATTCTTCTACATCAAAAGTTACTACCTTCTCTTCTTCATAAGGACGCATTCCAATCAAGGCCTCTACATCACTTTTATGTAAAACTTCTTTATCTAATAATTCTTTCGCTAGTTTTTCAACTTCCCCTTTTCTTAAAGTTAATAAATCTAAAGTGCGGTGGTAAGCAGCGTCAATCATCTTGCGCACTTCTTCATCAATAATTTTTCCTGTCTCTTCGCTAAAAGGTTTTTGGAAAGTATTTTCTTGAGTTGGATCGTAGAAACTTACATTACCAATTTTTTCATTCATTCCATAAGTAGTCACCATGGAATAAGCCATCTTAGTAATTTGTTGTAAGTCGTTAGAAGCGCCCGTAGATATTTTACCAAAGAAAATTTGTTCTGCAGCACGACCTCCTAAGGTCATACACATTTGATCAGTTAATTGTTCAATGGTATATAGGTATTGTTCTTTAGGCGTATACTGCGCATAACCAAGTGCAGCTGTGCCTCTTGGCACAATAGTTACTTTTAATAAAGGATAAGCATGTTCTAAAAACCAACCACAAATAGCATGACCTGCTTCGTGATAAGCTATCACTTCTTTTTCTTCTTTAGAAATAATTTTATTCTTTTTCTCTAACCCTCCAATGACTCTATCAATAGCGTCTTGGAAATCTTTCATCTCTACCCCTGTCTTTCCTTTTCGGGCAGCAATTAAAGCGGCTTCATTACAAACATTGGCAATATCGGCACCAGCAAATCCTGGTGTTTGTTCTGCTAATTTATGTACATCTAAATTTTCAGAAACTTTAATAGGGCCTAAATGCACTTTGAATATTTCTTCACGCCCTTTTACATCCGGACGGTCAATTGAAATTTGACGATCGAAACGACCTGGTCTTAATAAAGCAGAGTCTAATACATCAGGACGGTTGGTAGCAGCTAAAATAATAATACCTGTATCGCCACCGAATCCATCCATCTCTACTAATAATTGGTTCAATGTATTTTCACGCTCGTCATTGCTCATCATGGCATTTTTTCCACGCGCACGACCAATGGCATCAATCTCATCAATAAAAATAATACAAGGCGCTTTTTCACGCGCTTGTTTAAATAAATCACGCACTCTACTTGCACCCACACCCACAAACATCTCCACAAAATCGGAACCACTTAAACTAAAGAAAGGCACTTGCGCTTCTCCTGCCATGGCTTTGGCTAATAAAGTTTTACCTGTACCTGGAGGGCCTATTAATAAAGCACCTTTAGGAATCTTACCTCCAAGGGCTGTATATTTTTTAGGATGTTTTAAGAAGTCCACAATTTCCATCACTTCTTCTTTGGCTTCTTCTAATCCAGCAACATCGGCGAAAGTAATATTTACCTTGGTGCCGCCTTTTTCAAATAAAGTAGCCTTCGATTTTCCTACATTAAATATGCCGCCTGGGCCACCGCCACTTCCACCGCCGCCGCCCATCTTGCGCATAAGTAATACCCATACCACCACAATCAATACTAAAGAGAAAACGGTATTGGCTATTGGACCAAACCATTCACCTTCTTTTACTGCGTTCTGTGGTACTTCTTGAATATTTTTTTGTTCGTAGAAACGTTGTAATCTTTCGTTGAAACTATTCCAGTCTGTTACATTAAATTCAAATAAAGGCACGTTTTTAATTTTTGCCTTATCCATTTTACGTTTTAATTTCTGAACGTAAAAGTCTTTATCAATACTATCGGGCTTTATGTAAACACGAACTAATTCTTTATTTTGTACAAGGTCAATTTTTTCTACATCACCCCCTGTTAACATCACTTGTTTAAATTCAAGTTCAGAAGTGGTCATAATATCTGGGGCAGACTGGAAGAAACGAGCAGACAATAATGAAATGGCAATTAAACCATAAATCCAATATATGTTGAACTTGGGCATTTTCGGGCCATCTCCGAATGGACTTTTCTTCTTTTTATTTTCAGGTATCATTGGTAGCTATTAATTCTTGGTGTTGTTATATTTTATAAATGCTTGCTTAATTGGATATGCCCAACATCAAGTAACAATTTTTTTGATAATAAGTTTTAAAGATCATGCATTTTGGCATCTGCATCGCTCCACATATCTTCTATTTGATAAAAATGTCTAGATTCTGGATGCATTACATGAACTACTATATTGATATAATCGATAAGTAACCATTGCGCAGCAGTTTGTCCTTCTGTTTTATAAGGCATTTCTCCGCATTTCGTTTTGACTTCAAACTCAATAAAATCGGCAATGGCCTTTAATTGTGTGGTATTACTAGCTTCACAGATAATAAAAAAATCACTGGTGGACTCAGGGATTTTCTTTAAGTCTAAACTAATAATATTGGTACCCTTTTTATCTTGGATAGCCTGAATAATAGTTTTAAAAATTTTTGAGCTGCGGGTAAGTTGTAATACCGTTGATTTTTTACGGCTTTTAAGTGTTGAAAGTGGTTCCAATGATTCTTATATTTAGTTGTTTAATACTTGTTATTTGAAACATTTTAAGGTACTAAAATGATTCTAAACTAACTTTACAAAAATAGCAATTCTTTGTTACCTGCCACGCCAAATATCCTATTAGGGGAGCCGCTCATCGAACTTACTACTATCCCTAGTACCAATATCTATGCCATGGACCAAGTTCACCAGGGTTTAGCCCTATCTGGCAGTTGCTATACAGCTGATTTTCAAACTGCTGGAAAGGGTCAGCATGGCCGAAACTGGGAAAGTGAAAAAGGGCAAAACCTGCTTTCAAGCTATGTTTTGGAGCTAAAGCAGTTAAAAACAGGTAAAATTTGGACGCCGGCGGATCAAATTGGGTTTTCAGCAGCTATTGCGCTAGGGGCAAGGGCCTTTTTTGGAGCATTCGCTGGAGATGAAACTAAGATTAAAAAGCCCAATGATATCTATTTTCGTGACAGAAAGGCAGGGGGAATACTGATAGAAAACCTGGTTAGGGGGAAGGATTGGACCTGGGCCGTAATTGGAATAGGCATGAATATTAACCAAGCTTCTTTTTCACCAATGTCTGCCAATCAAATAGCAGCAAATCCTATTTCTTTGCAAGAAATAACGAATCAAAATTGGGATTTAAAAAAAATGCAAAAGCATTTAAGTGAGGCCTTAACTACCTCTATTCAAAACTGGTTAATGGAGGGCGATGAAAAAACTATTCAAGCTTTTGATGCAGCGTGTATAGAAATAAAATAGTTATAAAATAATTATGAACTAGTTGTAAAAACAAAGCGACTAAAAAAATAATAAAGTAAACATGAGTATAAAATTAACAGAACATTCTAAAGGCGGTGGTTGTGGATGTAAGATTTCACCCGCGATACTTTCAGAAATATTAGCGGCACATAATGTAGGTGCCAAGACCAATGTAAAAAATTTATTGGTAGGTAATGATAGTAGAGATGATGCAGCCGTTTATAAGTTAGATGAAAAAACAGCGATGATTAGTACCACCGATTTTTTTATGCCCATTGTTGACGATGCATTTTCTTTTGGACAAATTGCTGCAGCCAATGCCATTAGCGATGTATATGCCATGGGAGGTAAACCTATTTTTGCACTGGCAGTACTAGGTTGGCCCTTAGCAACACTGCCAGCATCTGAAGCTGCTAAAGTAATGGAAGGGGCAAGAAAAACTTGCACTGATGCAGGTATTGTGATTGCAGGAGGACATAGTATTGATAGTCAGGATCCCATTTTTGGATTAGTAGTCAATGGACTCGTTGACATAGAAAATTTAAAAAGAAATGATACGGCTAAGGAAGGGGATGTTTTAATATTAACCAAACCATTGGGCGTAGGTATTATGGCTACTGCACAAAAAAGAAAAGTTTTAGCGGAGGAAGATTTAAATTTTTTAGTAAAGCAACTCACTACTATAAATAAAGCAGGTGAAGCTTTAGGAAAAATAAAAGAAGTACATGCCATGACCGATGTAACAGGTTTTGGATTACTTGGACATTTAACTGAGATGATGGAAGGAAGTAATTTATCGGCGTCTATTGAGTATAAGAAAATACCTATTATACCAGCTGTTAGAAATTATATTACACAAAAAACAATACCTGGTGCGACTGCACGCAATTGGAGCTCCATTAGTGCTGGCGTGGTTTTGGGCGCTGGTATAGATGAAGCAGAGGCCAAATTATTATTACCGGATCCTCAAACCAATGGTGGTTTACTCATTGCCGTGGCGCCTTCTGCATTAAAAGAAGTACAAACTATTTTACAAGAAATGGGTATTGAATATACTGCAAGCATTGGCGAATGTACGGCTGCAAAAGAAAAAAGAATTTATATCAATTAGAAAATATGGCATCACCATTAAAGGGCATACTTATTCAAAAATAAGATGCCCTTTATTTTTAATTTGATCGGGTGTTAGTTCGGCTACTAATTGCACGCCTTTAATACCGCGCACGGTTTGTAAGATATCATTTACTTTTTCATCTTCAATCCACTCCCCTCTTATCCACCAAATAAAGTCCATGTGTTTTAATTCGGGTAATAAATATTCGCCATCAAATTGATTATGGTATACAAAATGGTGAATAGAAGTATTCGGCTCATTGCCTTCGTACATGGAAAAATAATAAGTTCTATTTTTTCTCTTTAAAGCAATTTCATGATTGGGATTGAATCTAAATTCAAAACCCATGTATTGATTCAGTAAAATACAAAATTGATAATTCTTAATAGGTGCGGTGATACCTAATATACGAGAGCCCTCGAAATCACTTTCGTTAATGGCGTCTTGGTCTAAAATTATTTTACTGCTCATAATTAATATCAATACTCAAAGTTAAATAAAGCAGCTAGGAAATAGATGCCTAATTTAAAATATCTTAAGCATGACCAAGGTCAGTATTCAATCAAGGCTCAATTTCTGAATTCGTAAGTAATAGCCAATCATAAACCATAGCTTTGCCACCTCATGAATGCCGGTATACATATTGCTTTAGTGGGTAACCCCAATAGCGGAAAAAGTTCACTTTTTAACGCGCTTACCGGTATGCACCAAAAAGTAGGCAATTTTCCAGGCGTAACGGTAGACAAGAAAACAGGCCAAATGCAATTAGCGGGTAACCCCACCACCCTAATTGATTTACCCGGCACTTATAGTTTTTACCCCAAAAGAGAAGATGAGTGGGTGGCTTATAAAGTACTCATGGGTGTAGATGAAGAAGTCAAAACTGATTTAATATTACTCATTGCCGATGCAAGTAATCTAAAAAGAAATTTACTTTTTTGTACGCAAATTATTGATTTAAAAATTCCAGTGGTATTGGCACTTACCATGAATGACCTAGCGACTAAAAAAGGAATTAAAATAGATATTGCTGGACTGCAAGAAGATTTAGGTATTCCTGTGTTAGCCATTGATGCTAGAAAAAATAAAGGACTTACAGAATTAAAAACGGCTTTGACCAATATTATTCAAACTACGCGTTCAAAAAATCAAGCGAGTTTTATTGATAATAAAAGATTAGCACCCGCGGCTATTGACGCTTTTAAAAAATTATACCCCACCCATAGCGATTATGCAGCGCTTCATTATTTAATGCACCATGAAACATTTCCATTAGACAAAGAAATGCAGCAGGAAATTGAGCAAATTGAAATTGACACCGATTTTAATCATACCAAAACCCAGGCCCAGGAAATATTAGAACGTTATAGTCATATAAGTGAGATAATGAAAACAAGGGTAAGCACCCCAGATCCTACTGCCAAGAAAAAAAGAACAGATCGATTAGACAATATTTTGTTACACCGTGTTTGGGGTTATATCATTTTATTGAGTGTGTTATTTTTATTGTTTCAATCTGTGTTCTGGATGGCCTCTTTCCCAATGGATGGCATTGAATGGATTTTTACCAATATCACGACTTATTTAAACACTGTTTTACCTGAAGCTTGGTGGCAGGACTTATTGGTGAATGGATTTGTAGCCGGCATTGGCGGTATCGTGATTTTTGTGCCACAGATTATGATTTTATTTGGACTCATCACTTTGC
>JAJTDP010000055.1:0-9088 GCA_021300455.1 Sediminibacterium sp.
TTAGAATTTATTAAATATAATATTTAAGTACTTTTACCATATAATCTACATATATATTATTTTATAATACTAATCCCTTTTGAATGAATAATAAAGTTGTACAAAAATACGCTCCATTTATTGTTTTACTAATAGTAGCAGTACTTGCCTTATTTGAGCCACAGCTTTCTAGCTTTCAAGGAGACCCTAGTACTTATAATGGAGCAGATATTGCCTGGATTTTAGTCGCAACAGCACTTGTATTTATTATGACACCAGGTCTTGCCTTTTTCTATGGTGGAATGGTACACCGTAAGAATATTATCTCTACCATGATTAAAAGCATGGTATCGGCAGGTGTAGTATCGGTAATTTGGATAAGCTTTGGTTACAGTTTAAGTTTTGGCGAAAGTATGAATGGAATTATTGGCAATCCAATGACACATTTATTTTTCAAAGATGTAGTGAATGGAGCGCCTAATTTACAAGGTGGTACTGCAATGACTATTCCTTTATTGTTGTTCGCTATATTTCAATTAATGTTTGCCATTATCACACCAGGACTTATAGTAGGTGCGGTAGCAGAGCGTATTAAATTCACTTCTTATATTTTATTTATTGTTTTATTTATGCTTTTAGTTTACGCACCATTAGCACATTGGTCTTGGCATCCTAACGGATTTTTATTAAAAATGGGTGCGCTCGATTTTGCTGGTGGAACAGTCGTACATATTAGTGCGGGCTGTGCTGCCCTAGCAGGTGCCATTGTATTAAAATCTCGTCGTTCTAAATTAGAACAACATGAAATTCCTCCAGCTAATATACCTTATGTATTAATTGGAACGGGCTTACTTTGGTTTGGTTGGTTTGGATTTAATGGAGGCTCTGCATTAGGCGCCAATAGCTTATCCATTAATGCATTTGCTACTACCAATACTGCAGCAGCTGCGGCTGGTTTAGCATGGATGTTTTTTGATGTTATGAAAGGAAGAAAACCATCAGTACTTGGATTTTGTATTGGTGCTGTAGTGGGCTTAGTAGCCATTACGCCAGCAGCTGGTTTTGTAGGTATTCCTCAAAGTATATTTATTGGTTTGGTGGCTGCTATAATTTCTAATATTGCTAGCCATGTATTTAAATTGTCAAGAGTAGATGATACATTAGATGTATTCCCTTGTCATGGCATTGGCGGAATGGTAGGTATGTTAATGACCGGTATTTTTGCATCAAAAAGTGTGAATGCAGCGGGCAATGATGGTTTGTTTTATGGTAACCCTAGTTTTTTCTTGACTCAATTAAAGGCAATGTTAATGGTGGTCACCTATAGCTTTACAGTTTCATTTTTGATTTTCAAATTTATCAGCATAATCATGCCACTTCGTGTAACTGAAGAAGATGAAGAGTTAGGATTGGATGCAACACAACATGATGAAAAATATGGTAGAAACCCCCTAAAGGCCTAGTTTCTTTAAGTTTTCGGGGCTTTTTTATTATATTAGCAGACAGATGAAAATCCTTAAAAGAGCTGTTCAGCTTATTTACTGCCTTTATGTTATTGTATTGTTTTCAATACTCACTATCCTATCGGTGACAGCCATGTTTTTAGCCCTTCCCTTCGGCAAAGAAAAACTAAGTGAACATGTCTATTTTATCTGCAGGTATTGGGGTAAGATTTTATACTTTTTTATGGGCGTTCGACACTCAGAAATTTTTGAAGCGCCCCATAATTTTAATCGTGCGCATATTTTTGTAGGTAACCATAATTCTTATATGGATATCCCCTCTATTGTTCAATTAAAGCATCAACCCATTCGACCCTTAGGTAAATTTGAATCTTCTAAAATTCCTTTGTTTGGTTTAATATATCGACATGCGGTGGTCTTGGTTGACAGGGGCAATCCTGAAAAAAGAGCCCAAAGTTTACTCAATTTGAAAGCGGCCTTAGAAAAACATATTTCCATTTTTATATTTCCTGAAGGTACTTTTAGCATGACGGAAGAATATCCCTTAAAATCTTTTTTCAATGGTGCTTTTAAATTAGCTATTGAAATGAATACCCCCATTCAACCTGTACTCATGATTGATTCCGTTGATCGTATGCATTTTTCTAGCATGCTTACACTTACCCCGGGTAGGCATAGAGTGGTTTATTTAGAAACAGTGGAAGTAAGTGGCTATACACTCGATCAAATGGACGCCTTAAAAGACCTTGTTTTCAAAAAAATGGAAGAAGGCATGAGAAGATATAGAAAGTATCCAAATTCATAGTGTATTTTTGCAACCCTATATCATGTACGCAGAAATTATCATACCCTTAGCACTTCCCCAAAATTATACTTGGATGATTCCCGTATCTATGCAGGAAGAAGTAGCCATTGGCATGCGTGTGGAAGTAATGTTGGGCACGAATAAAAGATACGCAGGTATTGTAAAAAAAATAAGTAGTAAAGCGCCTGAAGCCTTTACCCCTAAACCTATTCTTTCCGTTTTAGATGATGCCCCCATTGTATATGAGCATCAATTGGCCCTTTGGGAGTGGATGGCCGAATATTATATGTGCACCGAGGGGGAAGTAATGCAAGCAGCTATTCCTAGTCATTTAAAAATATCTAGTGAAAGTGTTTTTGTTTTAAATGAACAGCAAGAAGAAGATATCAAAAATTTAAGTGACGCTGAATATATAGTTTCAGAAGCTTTGGAAATTAAAAAAACCTTAAGCTTATTAGAAATTCAAAAACTATTGGATAAAAAATCGGTCTACCCTGTTATTAATAAACTCATTCAAAAAGGAATTTGTTATGTGCAGGAAAATATGAAAGATAAGTATACTAGTAAAGTAGAAATATTTTTAACCTTGCATGCTCAATATAAAAATGAGGCCGCCTTAGAAAAATTATTGAATGAATGGACAAGAGCGCCTAAACAATTAGATTTATTACTTTCATTTTTACATTTTGAAAAAACAGAAGGCAGTGTTCAACAAAAATCTATTTTAGAAAAAGCCAATGCTACCCATGCGCAATTAAAAGCCTTAATTGATAAAGGCATATTAGTGGCTGAGAAAAGAAAAATAGATAGGCTAGCCAGTGATCCCCATACAGGCAATACCGCACTGCATAGTTTATCCGAAAAACAAAAAGAAGCTTTCGAGGCTGTCAAAGCACAATTACTGGTGCATCCTGTTGGACTTTTGCATGGAATTACAGGCAGTGGAAAAACACAAATATATGTAGCGCTTATTAATGAAGTGATTCAGCAAAATAAGCAGGCCTTGTATATGCTTCCTGAAATTGCACTCACTGCACAAATGATTAGAAGGCTGAAACAATATTTTGGTGGATCTATCGCTATATATCATTCCAAGTTTAATCCTAATGAAAGAGTAGAGATTTGGAATAAAGTGAAATCTGGAGAAATTAAAATTGTCTTAGGTGCGCGTTCAGCACTTTTTCTTCCTTATAAAAATTTATCGCTCATTGTCATTGACGAAGAACATGACCCTTCTTATAAGCAACAAGAACCTGCTCCTAGGTATCAGGCAAGAGATACCGCTATATACTATGCCAACCAATTAAAGGCAAAAGTAGTATTAGGTTCAGCTACCCCTTCAGTGGAAACCTATTTCAATGCAATATCAAAGAAATTTGGCTATACTTATTTAAATGAAAGGTTCAGCACAGGAGCACTTCCTAAAATTGAATTAATAGATACAAAGAAACAACCGGCAGGAACAGCCATTCTTACCCCTCAGCTCTTGGCTTCTATTTCAAAAACGATTACGAATAAAAAGCAGGTTATATTATTTCAAAATAGAAGAGGCTATGCCCCCTATTTAATTTGTGAGACCTGTGGATGGATACCTCATTGCGAACATTGCGATGTAACCCTTACCTATCATAAAGCCAAGAATTTACTTTCTTGTCATTATTGTGGCGCTTCTTATCCCATTGTCAATACCTGTAAAGCTTGTGGCAAACAAAATTTTAAACAAAAAAGTTTTGGCACAGAACAAATTGAAGAAAAATTGAACCAATCTTTACCAGGGGTGATTGTTGCAAGAATGGATTTAGACAATGTAAAAGGAAAAAACGAGCATGACCAACTCATTCAAAAATTTGAACAAAGACAAATTGATATTTTAGTAGGTACCCAAATGGTGGTAAAGGGACTTGATTTTGAAAATGTAGACTTAGTGGGCATTGTAGATGCAGACAGCTTACTTAACTTTAATCATTATAGAGTGAATGAGCGTGCCTTTCAAATGATGGAACAGGTTAGTGGTAGAGCGGGCAGAAAAAATGATAATGGCACTGTAATTATTCAAGTAAGTCAATTACAACATCCTATTGTGCAACTCGTTCAACAACATGATTATTTTGGCTTTTATAATTTTGAAATTCAAAATAGAAAACATTTCTCCTACCCTCCCTTTAGCAGGCTGATGAGTTTACTATTTAAACACAAAGAGAATAATATTGCTGAAGAGGCAGCCAATCACTTCCTTCATTCACTTACCCCTGAGATTCAAAAAACAGTATTAGGCCCAGCCCAACCTATGGTGAATAGGGTGCGTAATAAATATATATGGGAACTAGCTATTAAAATTTCTAAACAACCACAACAATTACAACTAGCTAAAAAACAGCTACTACATTATATACGATTACTGCAAGTACACCCAAGGTATAAATCGGTTAGTATTATTATAGATATTGACCCTAATTAAAACAATATGGAAACTACCCAAAATATTTCTCTTCAAAATTTACATAGCTTTGGTAGCAATGAAAAAGCAAATTATTTTGCTATCATTGATTCCATAGAGGCTATTGAAAAAAGTATTCAATGGGCCAAAGAAAAAAATACTCCTTACCTAATTCTAGGTTCAGGCACAAATATACTTTTTACGAAAACTTTTGAGGGCTTAGTATTAAAGATGGAAATATTGGGTATTAAAAAATTAAAAGAAACCGCCTCCGAAGTTTTTTTAGAAGTAGGTGCAGGTGAAAACTGGCATCATTTTGTAATTTACTGCGTTCAAAAAGGTTGGGGTGGCGTAGAAAATTTAAGTTTAATCCCAGGCACTGTAGGCGCTGCCCCTATTCAAAATATTGGCGCCTATGGAGTAGAAGCCAAGGACTGTATAGAATCGGTTACAGCCTTTGATACCCATACCGCCCAATTCATTACACTTCAAAATAGCGAATGTGGTTTTGGATATAGAACTAGCTTATTTAAAATAGAGAAATCAAGATATATCATTAGTTCCGTACAATTTGTTTTACAAAAACAACCCATTTTTAGAACGGATTACGGCGCCATTAAAGAAGTACTGCATCAAAAAAATAATAAACAGCCTAGTGTAGAAGCCATTTCGAATGCAGTCATTCAAATTAGATCAGAGAAACTACCCGATCCTAAAAAACTAGGTAATGCTGGAAGCTTTTTTAAAAACCCAACTATCACCAAGGACTTCTTTGAAATATTGATTGCAAAATTTCCTAAAATGATTGCCTACCCTATCACAGATGATACCTATAAAATAGCTGCGGGTTGGTTAATTGAAGCCTGTGGATGGAAGGGTATCCAAAAAGGCAATGTGGGTTGCTATGAAAAACAATCCCTAGTCATTGTTCATTACAATAATGGGCCAGGCATTGAAATATATAATTTCTCGGAGGAAATTATTCAATCAGTACTTGCAAAATTTGAAATCTTACTAGAAAGAGAAGTAGTTATTTATTAGTTAAAGAACTAGCTAATAAGATTATTAGTTAGTTAGTTATTTATTTACTAATAGACTAACTCTATATCTACCCTTCTATTTAGTGCTCTTCCTTTCAATGTTTTATTATCAGCTATGGGTCTTGTATCTGCAAATCCTTTTTGGCTTATTCTTTTTTTATCTATCCCCTTTTTGATTAAATAATTCGATACCACCATGGCTCTTTGTAGCGACAATTTTTGGTTAATTTTCAGCGTGCCCGTATTATCGGTATGACCACTAATAAATAGGCTGGCGTTGGGATTCTCTTGCATAAAGACAACTAGGCTATCTACCCCTATATATATTTTTTTTCTAAGATTCACCTTACCTGACTCAAACTTTAATTGAGAAGAAATTTCATTGGCGAGTGGTTGCAGATCGGCACATCCATTATTACCCATAATGCCAGGTATGCTAGGACATTTATCCTGCTCATCGTTCACTCCATCTTTATCTGTATCAGGAATAGGACAACCTTCATATCTTGACAATCCCTCCGCAGTTGGACATTTATCGGTTTCATCATTGATACCATCTTTATCGGCATCGGGTATAGGACATCCTTTATATTTTATCGCTCCCTCTGCAGTAGGGCATTGATCATTCTCGTCATTAATACCATCACTATCTGTATCAGGCACAGGACATCCACGATATTTTACCAAACCAGATGCATTAGGACAATCATCATCACTGCCCACTACACCATCATCATCAATGTCCGCAACTACAGGAGCTGGAGGTAACATGACTGGTTTTTTCTCTCTTAATTTTAAAGGCAGAGAATAACTGATAGAATGATTATAATGCATTTTAGTAAACGCAGAAGCTTCAGCCCTATACGTACTAAGTATATTGATAAATGAACCTTGCTTGGCTTTAATTTGTAAGCCCAGCCCTACTGGCGCATAAGCAGTATAATAAGCATTATTAATGGAAGCCACTCCCAAACCTGCACTAAGATAAGGCACTAATTTATTTTCATCTGTCAATAGCTTATAATTTAAACTTGCATCAAATGCAGTATACATTTCATTGTTTTTAGCAATACCAAGCTTAGAAGAAGTATAAAAAGGATATTTCAAATTAGCAAAATCTAGATTGACCATCAGATCAAGATGCTGCGTAATGCCTTTAAAATATTGTAAGCCCCCTTGAATAGCCATTTGACTTGCATTTTCTGTTAAGGGTGTTTTTTTAAAATTAAATAAACCAACTTTAAAAGCAATCGAAGCCGGTTTGATACTTGCTGTATCCTGCCCAATAACGGTTAAACTAATTACAGATACCAAGAGCATTAGAATTATTTTTTTCATACTATAGTGTATTTTTCAAAACTTGTTTATTTAAGAATATGGTATACTTAAAAAACAGGTGTTTTTAATAAGTATTTTTGATAGTGTAAATTAAAGATTATCCTTGAATAGTCTACTGCTTTTTAGGGTTGATTTTTGAATAACCCACAGCATCTAGGGTTACTTTGACAATTCCTTTAGAACTTAAATGTAATTTTTTGGCAGCAGCCGTACTAAGGTCTATTACTCTTCCTAATTTCAACATATTAGGATGCATGCGGTCATTAATTCTAACTAACACAGACCTTCCATTGCGCATATTGGTTACACGCACTAGTGTGTTTAACTTGAACAAATTACTAGCGGCTGTGTACTTGCTGTTGTTGAAAATCTCACCTGTAGCGGTTAAAGTGCCTTCAAAACTAGCACCATAAAAACTAGCAATACCCGTAATATGATTTAATTCTATCTTAATTCGGTGTGTATCGATTTTTTTTTGATACTTTTTCACATTAGCACTATCCAAATAGTTAATCGTAGTTAAACTAGTAGGATAAATTTTTTGAGCATAAATTTCTGTACTAATGAGTAGAGGGAATACTAAAATAAATAAGTAGCTTAATTTAATATTCATAGAGTATTCTTTATAAAAACTTAAAAGCTAGGCTTTATTTAAAACTAGATTTATATGTATTTAAATAAGTAATTAGCTAATAGTGCTTACTTCCACTACCCACTCTTTTAAAGTAGTTATATGGTATATAAATTCGCTTTCCATAAATAATTATTTTTTAATGATTCTTGGAATTTTTTGATCTATTAACATTAAATCCGCTAGCACAATAGCTGTGACTGCTTCCAAAACTACAGGCACTCTAAGGGCTATGCATAAATCGTGTCTTCCTTTTACTGAAAACGTTTCTTGTTCATTGGTTTCCCAATTAAGGGTTACTTGTTCTTTAGGTGTAGAAGAAGTTGGTTTTACAGCAATTCTAAATACAAGGTCATTGCCATTGGTATAACCACCCACCACACCACCGGCATGATTAGTTTTCGTTATTCCAGCAGCATCTACAATGGCATCGTTATGATTCACACCAAACATAGAGGCAGCTGCAAAGCCAGTTCCAAATTCAATACCACGAATAGCAGGTATCGCAAAAACAGCATGGCTAATTAAAGACTCTACTGAATTAAAAAAATGTTCTCCTAGTCCAATCGGTAATCCTTTCACCACACATTCAACAATACCACCTACACTATCTTTTTGATCTATCGCTTTCTGTATTCCTTTTTCTACATCTGATTCTCCACCAATACTTATAATAGTTGCTTCTACTTTAATTTTTTCATCTAGCTGACCTGCATTTAATAGCTTTTTTGCCACTACACCCGCACCCACTAAGGCAGCCGTTAACCTACCACTGAAATGTCCTCCTCCTCTATAATCTTCAAAGCCGCCAAATTTATGATGGGCTGTAAAATCGGCATGGCCCGGTCTTGGCACTGCACGTTGTTTTTCATAATCGCTACTTCTTGTATTATTGTTCTCAAAAAGCATCATGATAGGCGCTCCTGTGGTTGTATCATTAAATAAACCTGCTTTAAAAATAGGAATATCATCTTCCTGACGAGGTGTGGTTCCTTTCTGCTTACCTCCTTTGCGGCGCTCCATATCTTCCACAAAATCAATGGCTTGCAAGGCTAAGCCTGCCGGACAACCATCAATAGTAATGCCCACACAAGCGCCATGCGACTCGCCAAAAATTTGTACTGTAAATAAGGTTCCGAATTTGTTCATGTCTTTATTTCGTTATTACAAGGTAAGAAATTTATTGTATATCCACTTTTGCACCCAGTTCTTGCAAATGGGTAAAGAAATCGGTATAAGATTTATTAATAGCCTCTGCCTCTGTTATTTGAATGGGACCATTTGCAACTAAAGCAGCCACGCCACATGCCATCGCAATACGATGATCATGTTGAGAGAAAACAGTAGCCGATTGAATAATAGTTCCACCATGAATAAGCATTTCATCTCCTACTA
>JAJTDP010000055.1:9119-24036 GCA_021300455.1 Sediminibacterium sp.
CTACTAATTCTATTTGAACACCCATTTTTGCAAATTCAGTTTGCAAGGTAAGTCCTCTATCACTTTCTTTATGTGCAAGTCTGCTTACTCCTTTAATTTTAGTAACCCCATTACAAACACTTGCAAGTGCCACTAGTGGAGGAAATAAATCGGGGCAATCGGTGGCATCAAATTCAAAAGCAATTAAACTATTTGAATTAGTCTGCTCATTAAAAGGTGCAGGGCCTATCAAAATACCCTCTTCCTCTTGCTTTATTTTTGCCTTGGCACTATGAAGGGCTTCCATTATTTTTTTATCGGCCTGTGTAGAATCTAATTGTAAACCTTTTACTTTAATAGGACCAGCAATGGCACCTGCTACTAATAAAAAAGCTGCGCCACTCCAATCTCCTTCCACGGTATATTCAACAATAGGTTTCAAAGGCGCATGCGCTAAAAAACGGAAGCTCTCATAATGGGTATGTTCTACCTTCCAACCAAATGCATTTAAAACGGCTAATGTTAAATCGATATAGGGTTTACTTTTTAAATCTACTACTTTAATTTCAACATCTTGCACACCTCTGGCCGCATAAGCCATCAACATACCCGTTAAAAATTGAGAACTTAAAGAGCCATCAATAGTAATATTAGAGGGCACCAGAGGTCCTTGAATTTGTATGGGTAAAAAACCTTTCTGTGAATTTACTTTTACGCCTACTAATGGTAATATCTCATCAAAAAAATGCATGGGCCTTTTTACCAAGCTTCCTTTGCCTTCAATACTTATTAGTTCATTGCTTAATGCTGCAATAGGTGTAAACATTCTAATACCTAATCCACTTTCCCCACAGTTCATTGAAGGACCAATAGGTTTTACTCCATCAGAATTCACTTCAATAGAATTTGGATGTAGTTTTCCGCTAGCTGGTTTTTGGATTATTACAGTAGCTCCTAATTTCTGAATCACATCCAAGGCAGCAAGGTCATCATTAGAATGACCAGGATTATGAATAATAGTTTTTCCAATATGTATTAATGCTGCAGCACAAGCCCTTTGCATAGAGCTTTTACTGGCTGGTGCTATTTGCGAACCACTTAGTTTACTTGGATGAACTATCGCAACCATTTTAGGAATACAATTTTATTAATTTTTCTAATGATTTCATTGGAACGCTTTGATACACCGCCTTACCTATTTTTTTCAGTAGTACATATTGCATAGAAGCCCCTGTCTTTTTCTTATCCTTCTGCATAATTTGCATAGCCTGGTTTATATCAAAATGCATACTAGTGGGTAATCCGTATTTTTTCAAAGTATCAACTAATAAACCTGTATCATTAAAGCCTTCCATTACTTGGGAAATTTTAGCAGCATAGACCATACCAATACTAATGGCATGACCATGTAATAAAGCATGTTGGTTTTCAATAGCATGTCCAAGGGTATGTCCAAAATTTAGCAATTTTCGATCGCCTTTTTCGAATTCATCTTGTTGAACTACTTTCACTTTTATCTGCACATTCTTTTCTATTAAAAGCTGTAAGGCCTTTTTGTTTTTCTGATAATAAGACAAGTCATGACTTGCTAATGCCTTCATCATAGCTGCATCTTTAATGGCAGCATGCTTAATTATTTCAGCAAAGCCGTTTTCCCACTGATGTTTAGGTAAGGTTTTTAAAAAATCAATATCGTATATTAAAAAAGAGGGTTGTCTTATTAAGCCCACCATATTTTTATACAATCCAATATCAATTCCATTTTTACCTCCAATAGAAGCATCTACCATGGCTAAAATAGTAGTAGGCACAAAACCTACAGCTACGCCACGCATATAAATTCCTGCTACATAGCCTACCATATCTGTTACCACGCCGCCGCCCACACCAATTAATACTGTCTCTCTTGTGGCGCCTAAATTAAGTAAGGCTTCAATGATAAAATCTACAGTCGCTTGTTGCTTATGTTCTTCGCCAGCAGGAATGACAATGGTTTTCTTTCCTTTGAATTTTTTTTGATGTAAGGCATATACATTTTCATCTGTAATGTAAAAAGCATTCGCCTTGTCTACCATTTTATCAATAGCAGCAAACTTACCCTCTAAGAAAAAAGATACTGTCTGAGACGAAAATTTTACTTTCCAGTTTTTCATTGAATGATGCTTTAAGTTTTGGATAGCTTACATTAAGTAATGATTATTAGCTTGAATGAGAAGTACAGACTTTATAATTCTAATATATTGTATGCACAAAATTATAAATACAAACTAGCTATTCATTATTTTATTTTGATGATTGATACTTTCCATATGTACGGCGTCCATATACTTTGTAATAAAGTCTTCACTTAAGCCTACTTTACTTCCTTTACCTACAGCACGCTCTAAAATTTCATTCCAACGATTGGTTTGCAAAATAGTGATATCATTATTTTTCTTATACTCTCCAATTTTTTCAGCTACTTTCATACGCGTTGATAATACTTGTAACAATTCGTCATCTAACTGATTAATTTGTTGACGTAATTTTTCAAGTGCTGCATGGTATTCTGCAGAAGCCACGTCCTCTTTTCTCCAACGAATAGCTTCCAACATTGTTTTCAAAACCTCAGGGGTGATTTGTTGTTTCGCATCACTCCATGCATTGTCTGGATCGATATGTGATTCAATAATTAAACCATCGAAGTCTAAGTCAATAGCTTGTTGCGCTACTTCTTGTAAAATATCACGACGACCACAAATATGTGAAGGGTCATTGATCATAGGAATACCCGGATAACGACGTTTCATTTCAATAGCCAAATGCCACATGGGTGCGTTTCTATACTCCGTATTTCCATAGGAACTAAATCCACGGTGGATTAATCCTAATTCTTCAATACCTGCTTTAGCAATACGCTCCATGCCTCCAATCCATAATTCTAAATCTGGATTAATGGGATTCTTAATTAATACAGGCACTTTCACTCCTTTTAATGAGTCTGCAATTTCTTGCACACTAAAAGGGTTCACAGTAGTACGCGCCCCTATCCAAAGTACATCAACACCAAAATGCAAGGCATCTTCTACTTGTTTAGCAGTCGCAACTTCTACAGCAATAGGCAAACCGGTTTCATTTTTAGCTTGTTGCATCCATGGCAAACCTTTTGTTCCAATACCCTCAAAACTTCCGGGTCTGGTTCTTGGCTTCCATATACCTGCACGCATAATATCTACTTTACCAGTAGCGGCTAAACGAATAGCCGTTTGCATCACTTGTTCTTCGGTCTCAGCACTACAAGGGCCAGAAATAATCAAGGGTGATTTTTTCAATAAAATGCTTACTTTTTGTTGTTGCTCAGTTAAGTCTCCCATTTTTCCGAATTTTAATATTTGAATATTTATTTTACTTTATCGAACCTGTTTTATGAACCTGGTTTTTTATTTTTCTAATTAACCTTCTCTTTTAGAAAAACCTTTGGGTCCACCGCTATCTGCATCATTCATTCTAATACGACGGCCTTTATAGTTTTTACCATCTACCGCATTAATCATTTGTTGTGCAGCACCCGATTCAATTTCTACCCAGCTATTCATATCACGCATATCTATTTTACCTAAAGCTTCTTTTCTTAAGTCGCTCATGTCTAAAATAAATTGTAAAAAACTAGCCTTGTAAAAACCATCCTTGGTACCTAAGTTTACAAACAAACGCGTATAACCGCTAGCGCCTCTTTCAGCACCACGACTTCCGCGGTCTGATGCACTGCGCTCCATACCACGATCATTGCTTCTAGTGCGACCACGATCGGCACCGCCAAATTCTTGACGACCTCTATCACGGTTACGATCTTGTTGTTGCATAGGCTCGCGACGACCTTTGTCTGCAGTACGAATATTTAAATCCTGTGCATTCTCATAATAACTTAAAAAACGGTTGAACTCTAATGCAGCGACACGCTTTAAAATTTCTTCCTTCGTCATATCTGCAAATTTTTCTGCAAGCATTGGAACGTAGGTTTCATAATCGCCATGGCTTACATCGGTAGACATTAATTTATCCATTACATGGAAAAATTGTTTTCTACAAACATCCTTACCACTAGGTATATCCAATTTATGGAAAGTACACTTGTTCATATTTTCAATCTGACGCAAACGGTAAGATTCACGCGCATGTACAATAGATATACAAATACCTTCACTACCTGCACGACCTGTACGACCACTTCTATGGGTGTACACTTCTACATCATCAGGTAATTCAAAATTGATAACGTGTGTGATGCCTTTTACATCAATACCTCTTGCAGCAACGTCAGTGGCAATTAATAATTGCAAACTCTTGTCACGGAACTGACCCATGACTCTATCACGTTGTTGTTGTGTTAAATCGCCATGGATAGCATCAATATCATACCCTTCGCGTGTTAAACGCTGAGCTACTTCTTGTGCATCAGCCTTAGTTCTTGTAAAGATGATACCATAAATACCTGGGTTAAAATCGATGATTCTTTTTAAAGTCTCATAACGATGTTGCGCAGAGGTTAAATAGTACTGATGATCAATACTCTTGTTCGTCGCATTCACTTTACCAATAGTTACTTCTACTGGCTCTTTCATGTAACGCTTACTTACTTTTCTAATTTCAGCAGGCATGGTGGCACTAAACAACCAGATACTTTCTCTATTAGGTGTATTTTTTAAAATAAACTCAATGTCGTCTTGAAAACCCATGTTTAACATTTCATCGGCTTCATCTAAAACAACGTATTCAATCTTTTCTAAATTAATCGCCTTTCTTTCTATTAAGTCAATTAAACGGCCTGGAGTGGCAACCACTACTTGCACGCCTCTTTTTAAATCTTTGATTTGTAAACCAATAGAGGTTCCACCATAAACGGCTAATACTTGTAAACCTGGAATATGTTTTTTAAACAAATTCATTTCGTTTACAATTTGCATACACAATTCTCTTGTTGGACAAACTACTAAGGCTTGCGGGAATTTATCGGCTGTTTTAATTAATTGTAATAAAGGCAAACCAAAGGCAGCTGTTTTTCCAGTACCCGTTTGCGCTAAACCAATAAAATCCTTAGTTCCACTTATTAATACCGGAATAGAACGCTCTTGAATTTCTGTAGCGTGTGTGTATCCTAATTCAGTCACTGCTTTTACCAATTGATCATTAATACCAATTTCTGTAAATGTTTTTTTCGACTTTACGGCTTCTATCAAATCATTTTTTATTTCTACTTCTTCTTTCTTCTTCATTTTTACTATTTTTTGCTCAGTCACTTTTAGTGCTTTGCTTTTTTAATTATTTTAAAATTCTTTTTATTTTGTTGGCATTTTGAATCAGTTCCAAGAGATAGTCTGGGTTTTCTTTTTCCAAACTTGCCTTGAACTTTTTTAACTGACTAATATGCTCATTCAAAACGTCTAATACATTTTCTTTGTTTTGCATAAAAATGGGCACCCACATTTCCGCATTGGACTTTGCCAAACGAACGGTGCTTTCAAAACCACTACTTGCTAACTCAAAAATAGCATCAGACTCTTTTTCCTTCTCTAACACGGTATTGGCCAATGCAAAAGAAGTGATATGTGAGATATGACTGACATAGGCTACATGCATGTCATGTTTAATGGCATCCATATATAGCATATGCATACCTAAAGCTTGATATATTTTTTCTACTAATGCTAGTGCATCTGCATCCACCTGCTCTTTGTTACAAATAATCGTAGCCTTGTCCATAAAAGCATCCGCTTGTGCTGCTGCAGGACCACTAAATTCTGTTCCCCACATTGGATGGGTGGGAACAAAACGACCTTTGTTTACATGCGCTTTGGCGATGTTTACAATACTTTCTTTGGTAGAACCTAAATCAAAAACAACTTGCTTGTTCACTAAGTTTAAAATAGTGGGCAATAAATTTTCTGCTACGTTAATAGGCGTTGCAATGGCAATCAAATCAGAAGCTGCTATCGCCTCTTCTAATGACATGATCTCATCTACAATACCTAATTGTAAAGCCAGGTTTTGGTGTTCGATGTTTTGATCCACTCCAATGACATTGGATACCATGCCTTTCTTTTTCAAAGACAAAGCCAGTGAACCTCCCATTAAACCAATACCAATGACTGTTAAACGCATGCTTCAATTCTTTTTATGGCTTCACTAAATTTTTCTATGGAACCACATAAACTCACTCTGATGTATTCATTACCAGCGGAGCCAAAAATGCCTCCTGGGGTAATAAAAACATTTGCATCGTATAATACTTTATCACTTAATGCATATCCATCTTTGTAAGTTGCGGGAATTTTGGCCCATACAAACATGCCTACTTGTTGTTTAGTGTAGACACATTTTAAAACATCTAATAACTCGAATACTTTTTCGCGTCGTGCTGTATATATTTTATTCACGGAGTCATACCAACTTTGATCTAGACTTAATGCTTTAGCAGCTGCTAATTGCACGGGTAAAAACATACCACTGTCCATGTTGGATTTAAACCTAAGTATTTCATTGATTCTGTCTTCGGCAGCAATTAACATGCCTACCCTCCATCCTGCCATATTCTGACTTTTACTTAGAGAGTTTAATTCTATCACTACCTCTTTGGCCCTATCAATAGACAATAAGCTTTCAGGCTTATCATTTAAAATGAAGGCATAAGGATTATCATGACAAATCAATATTTGATGCTTTATTCCAAAGGCGACTATTTTTTCAAATAGTTCTTTCGTAGGCCTTTGGCCTGTTGGCATATGTGGATAGTTCACCCACATTAACTTGACTTTTGATAAAAATTTAACTGCACTTGTATATGTAGGATAACCAGGATTTGGAATTAATACCTGATCTCCTTCATATAAATAGGTCATACATATATGCATGATCCCTTCTTTACTTCCTAATAGTGGAAGTATTTCAGTAGCAGGATTTATATCCGCTACTTTGAAATATTTTTTATACCAATTCGCTACCGCTTCTCTTAATACCGGAACGCCTTTGTAGGATTGATAAGAATGTTGATTGTCTTTGCTTGCTTCAACTTGTAGCACTTTAACCACATCTGGATGCGGAGGTAAATCGGGGCTGCCAATTCCTAAATTAAGGATCCCCTTACCGGCTTTATTGAGTTCATCAATCTCGCGCAGTTTGGTAGAAAAATAATATTCTCCAATACCCTCTAATCTATTTGATACAGTCCAATTCATAGTTATCCTTTTACAACTTTTCCTTTTTGATACATACCGAATATTCTAATATTATTGGTTATGGCTTTCAATGCTTCTAGTACTTTTTCAATTTGTTTTATATTATCAAATTCTAAATCGGCATAAAAACCGTATTTAAAAGTACTACCAGGTATAGGCATGCTTTGTAACTTACTTAAATTCAGATTTCCTTGTGCAATTTTGGCAAGTACCTTTGCGAGTATCCCTCTTGAGTGATCGGTTTGAAAATAAATAGATGCTTTGTTCGCATTGTCCACCGAAGTTTTAGTGTTTGCTGGGCCCACTATTAAAAAACGAGTAATATTATTTTTTAAAGTATGAATATCTGGCTTGATGATATTTAAATCAAACATCTGTGCCGCTAGCTTACTGGCAATGGCTGCTGTATGCTTACTTTTATTTTGATGTACCACTTTAGCACTTAAGGCAGTATCTTCTGACTCTACTAATTTCCAATTATACTTTTCTAAATAATCTAAGCATTGTAAGATAGCCATCGGATGACTATGCACTTCTTTAATATCTTCTAATTTCACCCCTGGGTAGGTCAATAGGTTTTGGCTGATAGATAAATACACTTCGCCAACAACTTGCAACTTACTTTTTTGCAATAAATTATAATTAGGTAAAATACTGCCAGCAATAGAATTTTCAATAGCCATTACCGCACCATCTGATTGTTTAGCGTCAGCTCCTAATTGAACTACTTGTCTAAATGTATCGCAAGTAATTACCTCTACATTTTTACCAAAAAAATGCCTGGCTGCCACTTGGTGGAAACTTCCTTCGTACCCTTGTATTGCTACTTTTTTATTCATTCTAATAAGTTCCTATTCTTTATACCTGTTTTAGTTTCACCCACTATGCTCTTATCCGCTTTTAAACAAAAATCCCGGCTGTTGGGCCGGGACTGTATATTTAGTTATTTCTTTACGCTTTTACAAATACAACCCGGCTACTTTGATTAAAGTAGAAATAAAAGAAACAGTAAAACCAATTGTTGCTATTTACTCTCATAGTTGCACGAAGGTAACCAAAATAAGGCAAAATATCAAAACAGTTTGGGTTTTCAGCTCTATAAACTAACAGATATTCGTTTTTAAGGATTATTATTTAGAGCAACAAAAAGCCCCTGGTCGAAACCAAGGGCTCAGAAATATTGCTTGACTTACTAAAAAGCTAAATTAATGGATAATTTACACTGCTAGTAGGAAGCTAATTATTTATTTTGCAGCAGCAGTAGTATCCATTGCAGCAGCAGCAGTATCAACAGTTGCAGTAGCAGCTGTATCAACAGTTGTAGCAGCAGCAGTATCAGTTGTAGCTTCAGTTGCAGCACCACCACATGCAGCTAATGCAGCGATAGCGAAAATTGCGATTACTTTTTTCATTTGGGTTTGTTTTTTTTATTAATTAATACTCTTAATACCCCTACTAAGAAAAGGTAACCCCCTTCCCCCTGAAAAAATTAAAAAAGACCCTATTTTGGGTTACTTTTGATCAAATTAAGTATTAATCTCTTGAAAGCTGAATTGAACGAACAAGCCCTTTTAAAAGGACTAGCTGAAAATGACTCCAAGGCGGTGGAAACCCTCTATAAAAGTCATTTTAGTTCTATTCAGCACTTTGTTCTAAACAACAATGGCTCTTTTGACGACGCAAGGGATGTTTTTCAGGAAGCAATGATTACTTTATATGAAAAGGTTCAATCCGATTCATTTGTACTTTCCTGTCAAATCAAAACCTATCTTTTCTCTATTTGCAAGCATTTATGGTTAAAGCGCCTGCATCAATTAGGGAAGTATAGTGGCCCATTAAGTAGTCAGGAAGAAACCATTTCAGTAGAGCAAGACATGAGGGAGTTTGATAAAAAAGAAGCTTCTTTTGAAATAATGCACCGGGCCTTACATAGTTTAGGGGAACCCTGTAAAAGTTTATTAGAAGGTTATTATTTGAATAAAAAAGGAATGCAGGAATTGGCAGCCGATTTTGGATACACCAATGCCGACAATGCAAAGAATCAGAAATACAAATGTTTGATGCGTTTAAAAAAATTATTTTTTGCGCAATATAATATAGGAGAGTGGAGCATAAATTATTCTTGGACCATATGCACTCTTATGCGAATAGACGCAGCTTTGCAAAATTAACCAGCCAAACATTTAATAAATTATTAGCTGCTGGTGAATGGATGTCCGATGATACGATTAGCACTAAAACCAAGGTAATACAACTTTGGAATAAATATAAAAGAGTCACTGCGATTGCCGCTTCTGTGGGAGGTTTCATTGCATTATCAACTACTATATTAGTGATGTCTTTATCTCCTAGTTTTAATGGCAATCAATTATTGCAATTGAGTAAAGACATTGAAGTGATCAAGAAAAAACAACAGGTACAAGGGCATTTAATCAATGAGGTAAAATCTAAAGTACCCGAAAATGCAAAATTTATAAGTGGTGGTTCTGGATTTTTAATTGATACAAAAGGTTTTATTGTAACCAATACACATGTACTAAAAGGAAATGGCGCCATTGTTATTAATAGTGAGGGCCAAGAATTAAATGCCCATATTATTTACAGCGACTATAGTTCAGATCTAGCCTTACTTAAAATAGAGGATGAAGATTTCAAAGCACCGAAAAATATCCCCTTTGTTATTCGCAAAAAAAGGACAGACCTAGGTGAAGAAATTTTTACCTTAGGTTACCCTAGAAACGATAATGATATTGTTTATGGCAAGGGCTACCTTAGTGCACAAACAGGCTATAATGGAGATAGCAATGCTTACCAAATACAAATAAGTGCAAATCCGGGTTCATCTGGAGCCCCTTTATTTAATGATAAAGGAGAAATTATTGGCATTATCAATACCAGACAAAAACAAGCTGAAGGGGTTGCATTTGCTATTAAGTCTTCTAAAATATTTGACTTAATTGAAACAGTAAACGAAAAAGAAAATAAAAAGGCAAGCAAAATTAAATTGTCGAAAAATAATACCGCCAATTTAAATAATAGAAAAAGCCAATTGAGTAATTTAAAAAATTACATCTACAGCATTAGGTCTTATAATTAGCATACCTCTACCACAAATTAGAAGGATATACTTTACTATCCACAAGTGCATGTATACTTGCTTTCACCCCAGGTGCATCTTCTTTATAGGTAACACCAAACCATTTTGCGTTGGTAGCAATAACCTTCACTTTACCTAGGCCTAATTCATGGAACCTGCCCGCTACATAGGGAATATAAAACTCTGATTTTAATTCTTGACCCTTGGCTTTTAAAAATAAGTCAAACTCTTTTTCACATAAGTCAATGAAACCAGTTCCAAAGCACATAAAGTTCATACTTACTCTTGTATCTTCTTGCAAAGAAGTTTCTACTCCATTTTCCTCAAATACAATTTGACCATCTGCTCTTCTATAAATAGTGGTGCGTTCATTAATTTGTTTTAAATAGCCTTCTGCATCAATAGCGCAAACCCCTCTACTCACCGTTCCATTTTCACTTAATGTATTAGACAACTCATATCCCAATATGCAATTCGTTTTTTCATTACACTCTTTAGTTAAAAAAGTATAGGCCAATTCAAAGGCTTCTACGCCATAATAATCATCGGCATTAATAACAGCGAAGGCTTCTTTCACTACTTCTTTACAACATAATAATGCATGGGCAGTACCCCAAGGCTTCACCCTATCTGCGGCTACCGCATAACCCTCTGTATATTTATCAAGAGATTGAAATACGTATTCAATTTCTATTTTACCTTTTAATTTTGGTTCAATAGCTTGCTTAAAGGGCTCTGCAAAATCGGCACGAATAATAAATACTACTTTATTAAAGCCTGCACGAATGGCGTCATAAATTGAATATTCCATAATAGTTTCACCTGCAGGACCAAAACCCTCGGTTTGTTTCATACTACCATACCTACTTGCCATCCCTGCTGCCAAAATCACTAACGTAGCTGCCATATATTTTCAATTAATTTGAATCTAATTTAGTCCTAATTTTAGGATAGTTTACTGTTGAATACGCATTATAAATGAGTAGGTAAAATTAACCAATTTCTCTTAAATAAAAAAACATTGAAAGGCACCCTTACATTAGATTCCATCAGCATTGATCCCATTACTAGCTATAGTAGTTCAACTATTCAATCTAGTATTCTAAGGCTAGATAAGCTACACCCCATTGTCAGTGGTAATAAATGGTTTAAGCTAAGGTATTATATAGAAATAGCTATTAGTCAATCTTGCAGTACTATTGCCAGTTTCGGTGGACCCTATTCTAATCATTTAGTCGCCTTGGCTTATGCAGCAAAAGAAAATAATGTAAAAAGTATTGGCTATGTGAGAGCCTCCAAGGAAGATACCATAACGCCAAGTTTACAAGAAGCGCAAGGCTATGGAATGCAATTGGAGTTTATGGGAAGAACTCATTTTCAGGAAATAAAAAATGATTTACTAAAAACGAATCATCAAACTAGTATTGATACAAGCAACACTAATAATAATAATAAAATCTATAATTATAATAATACAGATTATAAAAAAGACTCAATATACTTCATTGACGAAGGGGGTTATGGTACCATTGGTGCGAAAGGAGCTGCAACCATTTTGAATGCGGATTGCAAAGACTATACTACTATTATTGCGGCAGTGGGCACAGGCACTATGCTTGCGGGATTAATCAATGCAGCCGAAGCGCATCAGCAAGTTATTGGCATTCCCGTTTTAAAAAATGAAGCAAGTATTGAAGCAGAAATAAAAACTTTATTAAAAGATAGTACTAAACCATTCACCTTACTTCATAATTTTCATCAAGGCGGTTATGCTAAAACAAACCCAGCACTCATTGCTTTTATGAACCAATTATGGGCAACTGAAAAAATACCTACCGATATTGTATATACTGGTAAACTTTTAATGGCTGTAGATAGCTTATTGAAAGAAAACTATTTCAAAGAAGGAAGTAAAATATTAGTAATACATAGTGGAGGCTTGCAAGGCAATAGATCCTTGCCCTTAGGGACCTTGCTTTATTAAACTAGTTCGCAATCGAATATTAATTGAAAATGTTTTTTTACTTTTTCTTTTACGTCTTCGTAATTTACTTTATATCCTAATTCTTTTTCTAAAGAGGTGACAGTTTTTCCTTGTATACCACAAGGCACTATAAATTCAAAATGAGATAAATCGGTATTTACATTGAGGGCAAAACCATGCATGGTTATCCATCTACTACATTTAATGCCCATGGCACAAATTTTTCTAGCCATAAAGGGGTCATTCGGTTCTAACCAAACGCCTGTTTCTCCATCGCTTCTCTCGCCCTTCAATCCATATTCAGCAATTACCTCAATAATAACTTGTTCAAGGCTTCTTAAATACCAACCGAGGTCGGTTTTAAACTTATCTAAATCCAAAATGGGATAACCTACAATTTGTTGTAAACCATGGTAGGTCACATCTCCCCCTCTATTGATATGAAAAAACTCAATGCCTAAATTCTTCAATTGTTCCTCCGACACTAAAACATGCTCTCTTTTACCACTTTTGCCTAAAGTAAATACAGGATTATGTTCTACCATTAATAATCTATGTTCTGTGTTCGAAGTTTTTAGATCCTGTTCGTTTTGCCTAGCCGCCCATTTGATTTGCGTATTTTTCAGTAGCAATTCCTCCTGGTAATCCCAACTGGGCTGATAGGAACGAATGCCCATATCCTCGAAAAAAACTTTTTGACGCATAAAGCAAAGTTACAAACTAAGCAGCAATATCCTACTTTTGCATCATGTCAGAAGAATTAGAGCCCATAGCGGAAGAAAATAGCGAGTCCCTTTATGATCGAGTGTCCTTTACTGTAGATAAAGGCCAAGCCCCCACGCGTATTGATAAATGGGTACAAGCAAGAATTGAAGGTATTACCAGAAACAAATTACAAAACGGCATTGACGGTGGCTTTTTAACCGTGAATGGCAAAGTAGTGAAGAGCAATTACAAAACAAGACCCGGTGACGAAGTGGTATACTTAAGTATTATCAATCCAGAATATACCGACCTCAAGCCTGAGGCCATGAACTTAGATATTGTTTATGAGGACGAGGCCGTGATGGTGATTAACAAGCCTTCCAATATGGTGGTGCATCCGGGCATTGGAAATTATACGGGCACACTGCTTAATGGTGTAGCCCATCATTTACTTTCCCAAAACCCCGATTTAAACGAAGAAGTACTTCCTCGATTTGGACTAGTACATCGTATAGATAAAAACACGACCGGTTTAATTGTACTTGCTAAAACACCTGAAGCAGCAAGTCATTTAGCCAAACAATTTTTTAACCATACGGTTGAGAGAAAATATGTGGCCGTTGTTTGGGGAGATATAGAACAAGAAGAAGGCACTATTGTGGCTAATATTGCACGTCATAAGTCGAATAGAAAAATGTTTGACGCTTACCCCGATGAAGAAATTGGTAAGCATGCCATTACACACTATAAAGTGATAGAGCGTTATAATTATGTAACCCTAGTGTCTTGTATTTTGGAAACAGGAAGAACACATCAGATTAGAGTACACATGAAACATATTGGCCATACCCTCTTCAACGATTTTGAATATGGTGGCGATAGAATTTTAAAAGGTACTATTTATACAAAGTATAAGCAGTTTGTCGATAATTGCTTTGAGGCCTGCCCAAGATGTGCTTTACATGCACAAACATTAGGCTTTATACACCCTACCACTGAAAAGCAAATTAGTTTTGATAGCCCACTGCCTTCAGATATGCAAGCAGTAATTGAAAAATGGAAATATTATAAAGCCTCGGCCAATCAATAAAAAAAGGCGCTACCATTTTTGGAGCGCCTTTTTTATATCTATAATTAATATCTACTTACTTAATTTTTGTTTTGTGCATTTTTCATAGGTGATAAGCCCATTGATTGTCCACGTGCCGTACCTTTCATTTTGAATAATGAAAAATTGGAAGGTGCTGACACTTTAGGCCAGCTATTATTGTTCTCGTCAATATCAGCTGTTTCACGCATAGGATCTAAATTAATAGAGACTGCTTTTTTATTGGTTAAAAAAGTAGTCACCACTTTATTTTCATTATGTCTCCAAATTTGAGCAGATAACTTTTGTAATTCTTTAGTGCCGTCTTCAAATGTAAATTCAACAATAATTGGCATTACTAAACCACCTTTATTTAAAAAAGTAATTTCATATAAATTAACATTGGCATATTTTGTTTTTTCAGCATCTGTTAATGGTTCCATTGAACCATAACTCATTGCAGGTTGCTTAGTGACAGAATCATAAGGCTCCAAACCTCTATCATATCTCCAATAAAAATCACGCAAACTTGTATCCGAATCTGTTAAAAATACTATGGACTTATCGGCTCTATTTCTCACTTTTGAAATATCATCAAATTCAGGTACATCTGGCTTAGCCATTCCTCTTGCTCCGCGAAGACCCATTCCACCTCGACCACCCATTGTGGGCGCAGCAGTAGAACTTGGATCATACACAGCATGTCTCACAGTATCTATCGCAATATCAACCGGATCAATACCATAAAACCACCCTCTCCAAAACCAATCTAAATCTATAGCACTGGCATCTTCCATGGTTCTAAATAAATCGGCAGGTGTTGGATGTTTAAACGCCCAACGACGCGCATATTC